>JBDSGY010000030.1:0-3101 GCA_039918755.1 Steroidobacteraceae bacterium | reverse complement strand
CGGTCCCTCAGGGCACCAACGCCGGACGCGGCTCCAATACCAGCGCCTCCTCCAACATCATCACCAACGGCTCGAAGATCGTCGTGCCCGAGGGCTACGGGCTGCTGCTGTTCCAGGACGGCAAGATCACCGGCTTCGTCGCCGAACCCGGCGGCTACGAGTGGCGCTCGGACGACCTCAACTCGCAGTCCATCTTCGCCGGCGATGGCATCGTCAGCCCGCTGATCAAGCAGAGCTGGGAACGCTTCAAGTTCGGCGGCCAGCCGGGCTCCCAGCAGGCGGCCTACTTCGTTTCGCTCAAGGAGCTCGCGGACAACCGGTTCGGCACGCAGTCGGAGATCTACTGGGACGACGGCTTTCTCAGTACGCAGGTTGGCGCGGTGACGCGCGGCTCCTACACCCTGAAGATCGTCGATCCCATCCTGTTCGTGAAGAACTTCGTGCCGGCGGCTTATCTGCAGCCGGGTGCGGTGTTCGACTTCACGGACATGGACAACGCGGCCGCCGGTCAGCTTTTCAACGAGGTTGTGGGTTCGCTGGCGCCGGCGTTCAGCCTCTACACGAACGATCCTGGAAAGGGCAATCGCATCACGAAGCTGCAGCAGGATTCGCTCGGCTTCGCGAAGAGCCTGTCGCAGGCGGTCGAAGACGCCTACCAGTGGCGCTCGGATCGCGGCCTTGCGATCGTCAAGGTCGCCATCGTTTCCATCGAGTACGACGCGAACACGCGCGAGCTGTTGAAGACCGTGCAGCGCGCCGATGCGCTGGCCGGATCACGCGGCAACTCCAACCTGCAGGCCAGTGTCGCGCAGGGTATCCAGTCGGCCGGCGAAAACGGTGGCGCGGCGGGCCTCGTGGGCGTTGGCATGGCGAGCGGCATGATGGGTGTGGCGGGTATGCAGCAACCCGTGGCACCGGCGGCCGACGATCCGGTTGCGAAACTGAAGAAAGCCAAGGAGATGCTGGACCTTGGCCTGATTACGCAAGGCGACTATGACGCGCTGAAGGCCAAGGCGCTGGGTCTCTAGGCGCGGGTCGATGTCGGACGCGAATACGCCGCCGGGTTACACAGGCCCGGGGTCACCGCAGGATGTTCCGCCCCTGCCCGGCGAACTCGGCGTTGACCCGTCCACATTGCCGCCGCCGATCCGTGAAGAGCTGCAGGCGGCCGACCCCATCGCCCTGGACACGGCAGCCGCGGAGCTGAAGGACGGTGTCAATCGCTGCCCCAAGTGCGGCGCCAGCGACATCCGCCAGAAGCCGGGCTCGGACCTGCTCGTCTGCGCCTATTGCCACACGGAGTGGAGTGCGGAGCGCGTCGAAGAACAGTTCGGATTCGGCGTGGGACTCGAGCAACTCGAAGGCACGACCATTTCCTCTGGTGCGGGCGACATCGCGGCCGACGCAGCCGTGCTGGTCACGTTCAAGTGCAGCGGCTGCGGCGCCGAGGTAACGATCAACACGCAGAGCCAGATGACGGCGCGCTGCCATTGGTGCCGGCACGAATTCGGCGTCAACGAGCAGGTGCCGAACGGCGCTGTGCCCGACGCCGTGTTGCCGTTCCACATCCAGAAGGCCGACGCGGTTGCGCGCATCCGGCAGTTCGTGCACAAGCGCCGCTTGTTCGCGCTGAAGCAGTTCAAGGAGCAGTTCACGCCCGAGAACGTCAGCGCGGTATACCTGCCGTACATGATCGTGGACGCCAGGGCGAGCGCCGATGTTGCGGGCAAAGGCGAAATCCAGACGCGCAGCTATACCCGCGGCGAGGGCAACAACCGCAAGACGTACTATGACGCCGATGTGTACCGGATCGAGCGCCACGTGGATTTCACCGTGGATGACCTGCCGCTGGAGTCCTCACGCGACCGGGGTAATCACGACACGGCCGCCAACACGAACAACATCATCAACACCATCCTGCCGTTCGACACGAAGAATGCGGTGAAGTGGAATGCGTCGTATCTGAGAGGGTGTTCATCGGAGAAGCGCGACCTTGACGTCTCGCAGCTGCAGCCACGCCTTGCCGACCAGCTGCAGTCAATCGCGCGCGCGCAGGTCGAACGTTCGGTGAGCCGCTACGACCGCGGCGTACGGTGGGAGCAGGAAGGCATCGACGTCCGGGGCACGCGCTGGGTGGCGATGTACCTGCCGGTGTGGCTGTACTCATACCACCAGCCTGACGGCGGTACAGGCCTGCTTCACTACATTGCCGTGAACGGGCGGACCGGGGAAACCATGGGCAGCGTGCCCGTGCAGCAGTGGAAGCTGCTGCTCACCGCGCTGACCGTGGGTACATTCCTGGAAACCATCGTTCTGTGGATACTGGTGCACAGCTCATGAGCGACGAGAACAGCCTTGCGTTGCTTGCGCTGGGTCCGGCTGGCGCCGTCGGCCTGTACTGGGCGCTTTACCGGTACTACCGCAACACGGACAAGTCGCACGCGTTCGAGCGCGAGACCCGCGTCGAGGCGAAGCCGGTGACCGGGACCGACATCCAGGTCGGCACGAACAACGGCACGCAGGCCAGGCGCATCGAAGGCGATAACGTGACGCAATATCGCCGGCGCGTGCAGAAGATCAGCAAGAAAGAGAGCGGGTGAACGGTGCGAGGGCGGTGGGCGAACTGCACGAGTCGTTGAGCCTGCATGAGGTCACGTCGATGGACGTTCAGGAACTGCTCTGGCTTACAGGCCGCGCGTTTCTCGGTGGGCTTTTCGCAGTGGCGGGCATTCGGCACTGTTTCATCCTGCAGCCTTTGACCCAGGCGCTGGCAGCGCGTGGCGTCCCGGCACCACGCTTCGTGCTCATGGCCGGCACGGCGCTCCAGACCGCAGCAGGCGCGGCGCTGGCATTCGGCATCTACCCCCTGCTCGCGGTCGTGTGCCTCATCACGTTCACATTGACCGCATCGGCGCTGCTGCTCAACTTCTGGAGCCTTGAAGGGGCCGAGCGGATAAACGCAGTGAATGCGTGGTGGTCCAACATCGGCGTCATAGGTGGACTGCTGGTCGTCGCGGCGCATACCTTGGGAAACACCTGATGGACGAAGATCTCGAGACGCTATCCCGCGACCAGCTCATCGCACAGATAAAGCTCCTGCG
>JBDSGY010000029.1:0-3810 GCA_039918755.1 Steroidobacteraceae bacterium | reverse complement strand
GCTGTCGAAGATTGCCAACGACACGTTCGCGAAGGAGCTGGCGCGCGGTGGCTATGCCATGGCCGCGGCGCCCGGCGAAACCGTGCTCGACGTGGAAGTGCAGATCGTCGACCTGGTCGTGAATGCGCCGGAGACCAATTCCTCGGACAACCTGCGCACCTATGTGCTCAGCGCCGGCGAGATGCGCCTGCTGGTCACACTGCGCGACTCGATCACCGGCACCACGCTGTACCGCGCCAGTGACATGAAACGCGGCCCGGAGACCGGCCGCCTGGAATACGCCAGCGATGTGTGGAACCGCGGCCAGGCAGAACTTGCACTGACGGGCTGGGCCCGCCAGCTCAAGACCGCACTGGATGCGGCGAAGGCGAACTAGGCGAGGCGAACCAGGCGTGGCTCGTGCTACGCCGTGCCGTTCGCCACGTCGTCCCAGAACAGCCGCGTCTCGCGGAACGCATCGGTGGCATGCGTGCTGTCTTCGTCGAACAGCATCACGTCGCGCCGCCGGAGCGAATAGTTCGGCCACTGCAGCGCGCTGGTGCCGGGATCGCCGGTACGGGCGAATTCCACCCAGGCATTGCTCATGGCACGCGCCACGCGGGCGGCAGCGGGCACTGCGCCGGTGTACGGCTTCCACCGGTCGCCCATGGCGATGTCGAAGATCAGCGGCAGGTCCAGCGAGTGTGGCGAGCGCAGCATGCCGTCCATCACCGGCGTGTTCCACATCAGCTGGTAAAGATATGCCTTCGCTTCGTTCTGCGCGGCCTTCATCTCGGCGATCAGGATCGACTGCCGGCGGGTGCGATCCGACAGCATCTCGAAATAAAGCTGCGATGGTGCCGCGAGCGGTTTGAGGGATGCGTAGAGATCGACCGCCGCGTCGCCGGCCCGCTCACCCAGCAGCGTGCGCATCCGTTGCCGCAACGCCGGCATGCCCAGCCTGAACGCTTCTTCATCGCCCAGCATGAACGCGGTGTTCTCGGTGCTGGTGCAACCCACGATCAGCGGCACGTCCGCATTCAGCGGGTCGGCAACCGGGTCGAAGGGATTGCGGTTCACCACGCGGCCGTCGAACACGGGCGCGAAGTTGTTCGGCGCGCCCGGCAGTGCCGGCTTGCGGGCCAGCGCGAAGTTGGCCGCCATCAACTGCGCCAGCGGCAAGCGCTGCAGCTCGCGCACCTGGCCGGGCTTGAGATTCAGGATGCTGCACAGGCGTTCGCTCGCGCCGACGGCATCTTCACTGCTGCGCATGCGCCGCTGCGCGCCACTTTGCATCGCCGCGCGCTGGAAGAGCCCGCGCGCCGAAGGCATCGACAGCAGCGTGCCGACCTTTCCACCGCCACCGGACTGACCGAAGATCAGCACGCGCTTCGCATCGCCGCCGAAGCGCTCGACGTTGTCCTTCACCCAGCGCAGCGCCAGTTCGATGTCCATGATGCCGACGTTGCCGGACGCGGCGAACTCCGCCCCACCTGCGGGCAGATGCGCGTGACCCAGCACATTGAGGCGGTGGTTCACGTTCACCAGCACCACGTCACCGCGTGTCGCGAGCGACGAACCTTCGTACATCGGGTTTGAGCCTGAGCCGGACGAAAACCCGCCGCCATGCAGCCACACCATCACCGGACGGCGCGCACTGTCCACGCCAGGCGTGTAGACGGTGAGGTTCAGGCAGTCTTCGCTTTCCAGGCTGCCTGCTTCGCTGCCAATGCTGGAAACGGCCGCGCGCCGTGAACCGGCAGGCGCTGGCGTGGCAGTGGGATCCAGTTGCGGCGCGATGGTGGCCTGTGGCGGATTGTCGCGGATGCCTGCCCATGGCACCGCCGGTTTCGGCGGCATGAAGCGGCCCGCGCCCGCAGTCGACGCGCCATAGGGCACGCAGAAGAATTTGTAGCCGCCGGCGACGCCACGCTCACCGCGCACCTTGCCGAATGCCGTTTCCACCACCGGTTCGCTGCTGGCAGCCCGGGCGAGCCCAGTACCTGCAGCCGCCAATGCCGCCATGCCGGCCAGCACCCTGCGCCGTTTTTCAGATTGCATACGCGCCCCTTGCGTGAATCACGGCTTTCAAGGAAAAAATTCCGCGCCCGGCGGCCGGCCACTGGCATCCCAGCGCTCGGACGAATCCCAGTGTTCCGCAATAAGTCCCGTTTTGACATCCACGCGGAACACATCGAACCAGGTCATTTCATAGATCTTCTTCGGGTCGGCGCGGTCGCGCACCTTGCGCGCCCACATCACCGTGACGAGGTCGCCTTCTGCCGTGATCGAGATGATGGGAAATTTCGATGTCGCCGCCACAGGGCGCGGCTTGCGCGCCGCGCCAATGGTATTGACGAAGGCATCGCGGCCGGATTCCACATTGGGATTGTGCTGGATGTACTCGGGCGCCATGAATTCCTTCACGCGCTCCATGTGGCCGCCTTCGTACACGATGCGCCAGAAGTCGAACACATGCTGCTTGTTGCGGGCGAGCTTCGGGTCGCTGCTCTTCAGCAGCGCGAGCTGATCCGGCGCCGGCTGCAGCCTGGCCAGCGGCTTGCCGGCGGGAGTGGTGGTGACATTTATCGCGGTGGACTGTGCGGCTGCCGCGCAGGCGCAGGCAGAAAGTACCAGCCAACAGATGATGCGGCGCATGAAATCCCCCGGTTGTTGCAGCAGGCCGCGGCGATTGTGCCACTCGCTGCCTCCGGGCGTCAGTCGCGACTGCGGCGCGCCGTTTCGATGAAGGCCTGCAGATAGCCTGCGCCGGCGTCGGCGGCGCGGAAGCCGAGATGAATCTTCTTCGGCACGCCCTTGAGACCCAGCCGCACCGGCGCGATCGCCACCTTGTCGGCATGCTCTTCCACGAGCCAGCGCGGCAGGGCCGCGACGCCGCGACCGCCGGCCACCATCTGCAGCATGAGGTCGGTGGATTCGATCACCTTGTGGCCGCGCGGGGTGATGCCGGCCGGGGTGAGGAACAGCGTGTAGACGTCGAGGCGGTCGGTCGCCACCGGATAGGTGATGAGCACCTCGTCCGCCAGCTGTTCCGGCTCCACATGCGTGGCCGTCGCCAGCGCATGGCTGCTGCCGACCACGAGCACCTGCTCGTAGTCGAACACCGGTTCGAACTGCAGCCCCGGACGCGGCTCGGGATCCGGCGTTACCAGCAGGTCGATCTCGAAATCCAGCAGCGCACCGATGCCGCCGAAGCGGAATTTCTGCTTCACATCGACATCAACGAGTGGCCAGCGCGGCATGTAGACCGACACCACTTTCAGCAGCCACTGGTAACAGGGATGACACTCCATGCCGATGCCCAGCGCGCCGCGCGTGCCGCGCGCGAATTGCTGCATGGATCGCTCGGCATGTTCGAGCTGCGGGAGCATGTGGTTGGCCATCTCGAGCAGATACTGGCCGGCCTGGGTCAGGCGCAGGCCGCGCCCCTGGCGCAGCCAGATCGCCGTTCCCAGGGCCTGCTCCAGCTTCTTCATGGCGTGGCTGAGCGCGGACTGGGTCAGGAACAGGGCACCGGCGGCGGCCGTCATGGACCCCAGCCGGTCGACTTCCCGCACGATGAGCAGGTGGGAGCGCTCCAGCACTATTGATGAATCTTCTTCATGTTCAGCTGAATATATATCATTTTCGCTCATTAATTGCCGCGTCTAGGATGCGCTGCAACAACTCCCCAGGATTCCCCATGTCCCTCTCCACCGATGCTGATACCCATCCCCTGCTGCCCGCCCGGTATGACCATGTCGGCAGCTTCCTGCGGCCCGGCTACCTCCTGCAGGCCCGTGCGCAGAATGCCCGTGGCGAGATCGACGC
>JBDSGY010000028.1:0-2866 GCA_039918755.1 Steroidobacteraceae bacterium | reverse complement strand
GCAATTCCTTCACCCTCGCGCTGGCGCTGGCAGCAGCGATTGAGGAGCGCGTGCAGATCGTGAACCTCAGTCTCAGCGGCCCGCCGGATCCACTGCTCAACTCGCTGGTGCAGGCGGGCGCAAGGCGCGGCATCCTTTACGTGGGAGCCGCGCCGTCCGAGACGGGTTTCGACGGCTTCCCGCGTGGCGCACCGGCCGTCATCCCCGTGGATGTGGCGGAACCCGGCCACGCGCAACGGGGCGTCCTGCTGGCGCCCGGCACTGAAATCGTCACGCTGACGCCAGGGGGCAGTTACGATTTTGTTTCAGGCTCATCGCTGGCGACTGCGCATGTGACGGGGACCATTGCGCTGTTGCTCGCCATCGCGCCCCAACTGGATCGCGCCGCTGTTTATGCCCTTCTGAGCAGCAGCCAGCACGGCACCACAACGGCTCTGGACGCCCCATCCATCAACGCATGCAATGCGATCGTCACCCTGCGAAAGCAGGGCGTTTGTGTCGGTTTGAAAGCCGGTTCATCGACCAGGCCAACCGCTATCGGGGCCCAGCACTGAAACGCCCGCAGCATCCGCTGCGGGCATTCCATATAACTCAACTTCAGCCTTTGATCTTGAGCTGATTGTCGACCGACTTCACGCCCTTCACGGCGCCAGCCAGCTGGCCTGCCTTGGCTTTTTCGGCCTGGCCCGACGCCCAGCCGGTGAGCTTCACCCGGCCGTTCATCACGTCGACGTTCACGTCCAAGCCGTCAACCTTCTTCGACTCCAGCAGTTCGTACTTCACCTGGGTCGTGATCGCGACGTCATCGACGTATTCACCCGCTGTGGATTCACCGCGGAACACATTGCAGCCGGCAAAGCCCACCGCCAGGACGCAGGCCAGGGCCACATGCGCAATCTTCATTGTTTTCATTGTCGTCACTCCACACAAGTTTAAAAATTCGCCCGTATCGGGTGGCTGCATCATGATCCAGGGATCGAGGACGCGACATGGCGGTCGGCCCGTTCCAGTTGTAGGACTGCGCCTATCCCCGGACTGCGTGGGCGCCGTCCTACATCTCGTCAAAGGTGCCACCTACTGCGGGTCGCCGCGCAGCGACGCATTCTCTGGCCCACCAGCCGGATCACCCGGCCAGCGGAGGGTCCCATGCTTCATTACGCAATAGTTTTTTTCGTGATCGCATTGATCGCGGCAGTCTTCGGCTTCACCGGCATCGCGGCTGGGGCGGCCGGCATCGCCAAGATCCTGTTCATCGTGTTCCTGATCTTCGCAGTCGCAACATTCATCTTTGGTCAGACTCGGAAGGGGTAGAGAAATGGCAACAGCAGCAGACAGATTTTCAGAATTTGCGGACAACGCGGAAAACGTCGTCGACCGCAAGACGGGCCAGTTCAGCAAGTTCCTCGACGATGTGCAGGATCTGATCAGTCACGTCACCCCCCTGCAGGACGCGGACATCGCGCGCGCCCGCCAGAAGGTGGAATCGTCGATCAGTTCGGTGCGCAGCGCGGCCGAGCGCGGCGTGCGCAGCACGGTCGACACGACCAAGGCTGCGGCGAAGGCGACCGACAACTTCGTGCATGACAGTCCGTGGACGGCGATCGGCATCGCTGCTGTCGCTGGTCTCATCGTCGCGTCCCTCGTAAAGAGAGACTAGTCATGGGGATTGCCGGCCTGGCACAGGTTGCCGCCCAGCACCTGGGTTCCTACGCGGAACTCGTGGGGCTGGCCGCCAGCGAGTACCGGGCCAGCATCCGCAGGCGCGCCCTCCTCATTTCGGCCGCCACGGCGATGGCGTCCCTGACGCTCGTCGCTGCATGGGCCACGGGGTTGGCGCTGCTCTGGGATAGCCCCTCACGCGTGCCCTACTGCATTGGTTCGGCGCTCGTGTGTCTTGTCGTGACAGTGGTGTTGATGCTGATGGCACTGAACCGCAAAGGCCTCGGTCCTCACGGCACGACATTGCGCCAGGAAGCGCTGCAGGACCTGGCCTTGCTGCAGGAATGGCGGAACTCGCAATGAGCCAGTCGCTGGATGAGTCACGCCGCCGGCTGCGCAGCTATCTGATCCCTGGCGGATCCGGTGAGGGCGAAAGCCCTGCTTTCGATGACGATCATTTTCCGCGCAGCAAAGTCATGCGCTTTGCCGTCAATCCCCGCAACCGACGGATCGTGATGCTGGCGGGTTCGGTGCTGGCTGTGCTGGCAACGCGTGCGGTAGGAACGAGTCGCTTCGGCGTGGTTGCCGACATTGCGCGTTCGTTTTCACGCTTCAGAAACAGCCGGAGTTGAGCACATGAAGGATTTCAAGATTGCCGCCTTCGGCGGTCTTTCGGCTGCGTCCATTGAAGCGCATCTGGGCCTGTACAAGGGCTACGCGGAACAGACGGCTGCGGTCATGACGGAGTTGCAGGCCGCCGCGAAAGCGCCCTCGACCGCTGCGGTACTTACCTCGCGTGAGACGCTGGCACGCCGCCTTGCCTTCGAAGGCAATGGCGAACGCCTGCATGAACTGTTCTTTGAGCAGTTTGGCGCTCCCACCGCTCCCGCACAGGGCGATTTCGACCAGGCGCTGGCGAGCCGCTTCGGGTCCTTCCAGGGATGGCAGGACGACATTCTCGAGCTCGGGAAGACACGGGGACCCGGATGGGTCGCCACCTGTGCCGGCGCACATGGCATCGAGAACTACTGGATCGACCTGCACGAGCTGACCCTACCTGCCGAGAGTCCGATCCTGTATCTCGTGGACCTGTGGGAGCACGCGTACTGGACCGACTATGGCGCAAAAGGCCGCGAGCGGTACATGCGCGACCTGTTCGCACACACCAACTGGGACATCCTCGAGCAGCGCCACGCCCGCGCGCGGC
>JBDSGY010000027.1:0-3521 GCA_039918755.1 Steroidobacteraceae bacterium | reverse complement strand
GCGACGGTTTGCTTGCGCGGACCATGTTCTATGTCTCGTCGGTGCTGGTGGCAGCTTCCGCTGCAGGTTCCGCTTCCGGGACGGGTTCTTCATCGGGTGCCGGCAAGGCCAGCAGCTCGTCATCCGGTGTCGCCACATCGGTGCCGATTGCCGGCAGCGCCAGTTGCGGATCCAGTTCTTCCAGCGACTTCAGTTCGGCGAGCGTCGGCAGCTGATCCAGTGCCTTCAGGCCGAAGTAGTCGAGGAAGTCCCGCGTCGAACCCAGCAGTTCCGGGCGTCCCGGCACTTCGCGATGGCCCACCACGCGGATCCAGTTGCGCTCGAACAGCGTCTTGATGATGTTCGGGTTCACCTGCACGCCGCGGATGTTCTCGATTTCGGCGCGCGTGAGCGGCTGGCGATAAGCAATGATGGCCAGTGTCTCGAGCAATGCACGCGTGTAGCGCGGCGGTCGCTCCGGCCACAGGCGCGACACGTTCTCGGACACCTCGCGCCGCACCTGGATGCGAAACCCCTGCGCGGTCTCGAGCAGCTCCACGCCACGCCCGGTGAAGAACTCACCGATCTCCGCCAGCACCGCGCGCAACTGGTCATTGTCCGGTCGATCATGCAGGTCAAACAGCTGCGCGATCTCCGCCAGCGACAGGCTGCGCCCTCCCGCAAGCATGGCGGCTTCCACCACCTTGCGGGTGTATTCGGTATTCATGGTGTAGATCCTGTGTCCTTTGCGGGCTCATCCGGCAAGGGTTCGTCTTCCTGCAATGGTTCATCGTCGGGCCCGGCGGCTTCCGCGGCAGCCTGGGTTTCTGCAAGCAGGCGCGCATCGGCGGCCGACGCGTCTTCCGCCGTGCTGTCGATGATCCGGCGCGCGGCACGTTCCGGATCGGCAGCGCAGAGATGGATGGGCGCGAACGGCTCGTTCTGCACGATTTCCAGCAGCCCCTCGCGCAGCAGTTCCAGAATCGCGATGAACGTGACGGCCACGCCCATGCGCCCTTCGCCAGGCTGGAACAGGCGCACGAAATCCACGAACTCGCTGGATCTCAGCGTCGCCAGGATGTCGCTCATGCGTGCGCGCACCGACAGCGGCTCGCGGTGGATATGGTGGTGCGCGAACATCTCCGAACGTGTCGCCACGTCCTTGAATGCCAGCAGCAGTTCCCTCAGCGTCACATCCGGCAGCACGCGCACCACGCGGCGGTCGTTGAACTCGGCGCTGGCCACCCACGTGTCGCGTTCCAGGCGCGGAATCGCGTCCAGATCCAGCGCCGCCTGCTTGAACCGCTCGTACTCCTGCAGGCGCCGCACCAGTTCTGCGCGGGGATCTTCCTCCAGGCCATCGCCCTGTGGCGCGGCACGCGGCAGCAGCATGCGTGACTTGATCTCGGCCAGCGTCGCGGCCATCACCAGGTATTCACCGGCGAGGTCGAGCTGCATCTCGCTCATCACGTCGATGTACTGCATGTACTGACGGGTGATCTCGGCGATCGGGATATCCAGAATGTTCAGGTTCTGGCGGCGGATCAGGTACAGCAGCAGATCGAGCGGACCTTCGAAGGCGTCGAGGAACACCTCCATGGCCTGCGGCGGAATGTAGAGGTCGCGCGGCATCTCGGTAAGCGGTTCACCGAGCACCATGGCAAAGGGCATTTCCACCTGCATGGCCTCCGTGTTCATGACGCGCCATCCGCGGGAGTCAGGTTCATCGAGCGGCGCACCACCTGCATGGTCACTTCCGCAGTCGTGGCCGCCTTGGCTGCACCGGCGGCCAGTATCTCGCGCACGCGGCCCGGATTGTCCATATATGGCCTGGCGCGCTCGCGCATCACCGCGGCCTCGGCGCAGATCTTCTCGCTGACGGCCTTCTTGCATTCGATGCAGCCGATGCCGGCGGTGGTGCAGCCCTGCTGCACCCAGGCACGGGTGTCGTCCGACGAATACAGCTTGTGCAGGTCCCACACCGGGCATTTCTCAGGGGTGCCGGGGTCGGTGCGTCGCACGCGCGCCGGGTCGGTGGTCATGCCCTTGATCTTCCTGTCGATGCTGACCGGATCCTCGGTCAGGCCGATGGTGTTGCCGTATGACTTGGACATCTTGCGGCCGTCGAGCCCAGGCACCTTCGGCGTGGGCGTCAGCAGCACTTCGGGTGCCGGCAGCAGGCGATGGTGTTCGCCCTCCAGGTTCGCCAGCAGCAGTTCGAGCTGGTCAGGGGCAAGCTGCGGTGCCGCGTTCACCAGCGCGCGTGCCTCGGCGAGGGCGGCGTGATCGCCCCCCTCGTGAAAGCGCCGGCGCAGGTCCGCATACAGCGGGCGCGCGGCGGGCTCCAGACGGCCGACGGCGCCTTTGACCTTGGCGCCGAACTTTTCGTCGCGGCCATAGAGATGGTTGAAACGCCGCGCCACCTCGCGCGTCATTTCCACATGCGCCACCTGATCTTCACCCACTGGCACCCAGGCCGGTCGGTATAGCAGGATGTCCGCGCTCTGCAGCAAGGGGTAGCCCAGGAAGCCATAGGTGGCCAGGTCCTTTTCCTTCAGCTGCGCCTGCTGGTCTTTATAGGTGGGCACCCGTTCCAGCCAGCCCAGCGGGGTGATCATGGACAGCAGCAGATGCAGCTCGGCATGTGCCGGCACCTGCGACTGCAGGAAGATGGCCGACCGTTCCGGGTCCAGCCCCGCCGCCAGCCAGTCCACCACCATCTGCTGGATATGCTGCTGCAGCAGGCCGGTGTTCTCGTAGTCCGTGGTCAGGGCATGCCAGTCGGCCACGAAGAAATAGCTGTCGTAGCGATCCTGCAGCGCGACCCAGTTGCGGAGCGCGCCGTGGTAGTTGCCGAGGTGGAGCTGGCCGGTCGGACGCATGCCGGACAGCACGCGGTCCGCCTTGCCGTGGGCGGAGGGCGAATTCATCGCCGCCATTATACGGACCCGATCCGGCCCTTGCCCTGCCGCAGCACTGCCGGCGGAGAGACCGACAGGTCGATTACCGTGGTCGGCTCGGTGTCGCAGTGGC
This sequence comes from Steroidobacteraceae bacterium, assembly GCA_039918755.1. Lineage (GTDB taxonomy): Bacteria > Pseudomonadota > Gammaproteobacteria > Steroidobacterales > Steroidobacteraceae > ZC4RG30. The sequence goes on along the minus strand of JBDSGY010000027.1, from coordinate 509 downwards.
CGCCATCGATGATCGCATCCAGCACATGGTCCAGCCGGTCCCGGATCTGCACGCCGTCGGTCAGCGGCTCATCGTCGCCAGGCAGCAACAGGGTCGACGTCATGATCGGCTCGTCCAGCTCGGCCATGATCAGGTGCGGCACCTGGTGGTCCGGCACGCGGATGCCAATGGTTCACCGCTTCGGGTGCTGCAGGCGCTTGGGTGTTTCGCGGGTGGCCGGCAGCAGGAAGGTGAACGGCCCCGGCGTGTGCGCTTTCAGCAGCCGGAACTGGGCATTGTCCACCGTCGCATAGCGGCCGATTTCGGCGAGGTTCCGGCACACCAGCGTGAAGCTGTGGTTCTTGTCCGCGTCGCGGATGCGGCGGATGCGCTCCAGTGCATCCTTGTCGCCGATATGGCAGCCAAGCGCATAGCACGAATCGGTGGGATAGGCGATCACCCCGCCCTGCCGGACGATGTCCACGGCCTTCTTCAGCAGGCGGACCTGCGGGTTCTGCGGGTGAATTTCG
>JBDSGY010000026.1:0-5230 GCA_039918755.1 Steroidobacteraceae bacterium | reverse complement strand
CTGATCTTCTGGTCCGATGGCTGGAATCGCAGCAGCAAGTGGTACTCGTGGATATTGCCCCGCTGAAACGCTGGCGCGGTTACGGCTTCATCGCGATCGGCACGGTCGTCGTGCTGGGCGTGCTGCTGCTGCTGGCGCGCAGCGTCGAGAATTCCTCGCAGTTCAGCCGCTGGCAGCTGTGGATCCTTTCCATCAATACCGGTGGCGTCGTGGTGCTGGCGGTGCTGCTGGCGCGCCGCATCCGGCAACTGGTGCGCGATTACCGCAACCATGTGCCCGGCTCGCGCCTCACCGCGCGCACGGTGAGCATCTTCGGGGCCCTGGTCATCGTGCCGCTGCTCGTGATCTACCTGTTCTCGCTGGAATTCCTCAACCGCGGCATCGACAGCTGGTTCCGCGTGGAGATCAAGCAGGGCCTCAGCGATGCACTGGTGCTGTCGCGCTCGGCGCTCGACCTGCGCACGCGGGAGCAGGGCCAGCGCACCGAGCTGCTGGCCGCCGAACTCAGCGAACATTCCAATGCCAGCCTGGCCGCGGCACTGGATTCCGAGCGTCGCGCAGTGGGCGCGCGCGAGATGATCGTGTTCGGTCGCAATGGTGAAGTGCTGGCCGCGAGCATCGAAGCGCGCGAATCGCTGATCAATCCTGAAATCCCGCGCGAGATGCTGATGCAGGTGCGCGACGACCGCCCCTACGTCAGTCTCGAACCAATGGAAGATGGTGGTTATCTCATCTCCACCGCCGCGCCGATCCCCGATGTCGGTCCCGAAGGCCGGCGCCGCTTCCTCGTCGCCCGCCATGTGCTGCCGCGCGAACTTGCGGCACTGGCCAATGCCGTGCAGCACGCCTACGCCAACTATGGCGACCTGGCCTACGCGCGCGAACCGCTGAAATACAGCTTCCGCCTCACGCTCACGCTGGTGCTGCTGCTGGCGATGCTGTCGGCCGTGTTCCTCGCCATCCGCTTCGCGCACAAGCTCACGCGTCCGGTACACGACCTCATCCAGGGCACGCGCGCCGTCGGCAAGGGCGACTTCGACACGCGGCTGCCACTGCCATCGCATGACGAGATGGGCTTCCTGGTGCAGTCGTTCAATGACATGACCAAGCGCCTGCGCCGCGCCAGCGAAGAGACCACGCGCAGCCGGCAGCTCGTGGAAGACGAGCGCGAGCGACTCGCCGTGATCCTGGCCGGACTTTCCACCGGCGTGCTGGTGATCGACCCCAGCCTGAAGCTGCGGCTCGCCAACGCGGCCGCGGACGCCATCCTGGGCGCTTCGCTCGAACCATGGATCGGCACGGAGCTCGCACTGCTGCCGGACGATTCGCCCCGCCTCAGCCAGTTCGCGCGCGAACTGACACGGCGCTTCGCCAGCGACGACACCGAGTGGCAGGACGAGATCGCGCTCTCACCCGACCGCGTGCTGCGCTGTGCGTGCGCACCGCTGGCCGATGCCGCGGGCTACGCCGGCCACGTCGTGGTCTTCGACGACATCACCAACCTGCTGCATGCGCAGCGCGACGCAGCATGGGGCGAGGTGGCGCGTCGGCTCGCGCACGAGATCAAGAATCCGCTGACGCCGATCCAGCTCGCCGCCGAGCGGCTGCGGCGGCGGCTGCAGGGCAAGCTGGGTGCCGAAGATGCCGACGTGCTGGATCGCGCCACCCACACCATCGTGCAGCAGGTGGAATCGCTCAAGGGCATGGTCAATGCCTTCAGTGAATATGCCCGCGCGCCGGAACTGAAGCTCGCGCCGCTCGACCTGAATGACCTGGTGGCCGAGGTGGTCGAGCTCTACCGGGCGCAGGAGACGGTGGTTTCCATCGATGTCCACGCCGACCCCACACTGCGGCTCGTGCTGGGCGATCGTGCCCGGCTGCGGCAGGTGCTCAACAATCTGCTGGTCAACGCGCTGGAGGCGGTGGACGGCTTGCCCGGCGGCCGCGTGGCGGTGGCCACGCAAATGAACAGTGGACCCAGAGGCAAGTCTGCGGTCATTATGGTCACGGATAACGGACATGGGTTCGACAAAGAAATGCTTGCGCGTGTGTTTGATCCATACGTGACGAGCAAGCCTAGGGGGACGGGTCTCGGTCTCGCCATCGTTAAGAAGATCGCCGAGGAACACGGCGGCAGTATCGAGGCGAACAACCGGCCCGAAGGGGGCGCATACGTGCGCGTCGTGTTGCCAGTGGCTGTGCAGCAGGAGTCTGCCCAGCCAGTGGGAGGAATCGCATGAGCACCGGCAAGATACTGGTCGTCGACGACGAAGCAGACATTCGGGTCCTGTTGAAGGAAATTCTCTCCGACGAGGGATATGACGTCGACGTTGCGGCCAACGCGGGTCAGGCCCGCGCCTCGCGCGCCAAGATCGCCCCCGACCTGGTCCTGCTCGACATCTGGATGCCCGACACCGACGGCATCACCCTGCTGCGCGAATGGTCGGCGTCTTCCCCGGAAGGCTGTCCCGTCGTGATGATGTCCGGCCATGGCACCGTCGAAACCGCGGTCGAAGCCACGCGTCTGGGCGCCTTCGATTTTGTCGAGAAGCCACTGTCGCTGGCCAAGCTGCTGCGCACCGTCGAGCGCGCCATGGATGCCGGCAAGCGCCGCCGCATCGCCGGCCGCCCGCAACTGGCGTCGCTGCTCACCACCTTCGGCAAGAGCCGCGTCGCGCAGCAGCTGCGCGAGGAACTGGCCCGCGTCGCCACGCTGAATGCGCCGGTGCTGCTGATGGGCGAGGCCGGCAGCGGTCGCGAGGCACTGGCCAGGTTCACGCATGAATCCGGGCCGCGCGCCGCGCGTGGTTTCGTCAGCCTCGTCGCCAGCGCAATTCCCGAGAACGCCGAGAACCACCTGTTCGGCGCCATGACTGCCGATGGCGTGGTGCAGGGCGTGCTCGATCAGGCGCAGGGCGGCACGCTCTATATCCAGGAACTCGAAGACCTCTCCCCACGCGTGCAGCGGCTGCTGCTGGGCGTGATCGAAACCGCCCGCTTCCATCGCGTGAATGCCGGCAACGATGCCGCCGTGCCGTTCAATGCCCGCATCGTCGCCACTGCGCAACCCGGTGTCGAAACCCGTGCCGGCAGCCCGGAAGGCCTGCGCCGCGACCTGCTGGCGCATCTTTCCGGCGTGCTGGTGCGCGTGCCGCCACTGCGCGACTACGCCGAAGACGTGCCCGACCTGCTGCGCCTCTATGTGGAGCGCATCGCCGACGCCGAGAAGCTGCCGCTGCGGCGTTTCTCGGTGGCTGCCCAGAACCGGCTGCGCAACTACCCCTGGCCCGGCAACCTGCGCGAGCTGCGCGGGCTGGTGCGCCGCATGCTGGCGCGCGGTGGTCCCGAAGACATCTCCCTCGACGAGATCGAAGGCGAGATCGCCACGCACACTGCGCCCAACGAATCGCTGGTCAAGCAGGACCTGCTGGCGCTGCCGCTGCGCGAAGCGCGCGAGCAGTTCGAACGCGCCTATCTGCAGCAGCAGCTGCTGCTGTGCAATGGCAAGGTCGGCGCGCTCGCCAAGCGCGTGGGCATGGAACGCACGCATCTGTATCGCAAGCTGCGATCGCTGGGCGTGGAATTCCGGCCTTCGATCGACGACTAGCGACGGCGATGCCGGGATTTGCCGAGCGCGAGCAGGGCGAGCATCGCGCCCGCTGGCTGGCAACGGTCGACGAAGGCTATGCGCAAATGCAGCGCTGCATCGGCGCCGCCACGACCAGCATCCGCCTTGAAATGTACATCCTGCATGAGCCCGGCCCGGGCAGCGAGCTCTGTGCTGCACTGGCCCGCGCGAGCGCGCGCAATGTGCAGGTGTGGCTGCTCATCGACGCGTTCGGCTCTGAAGATCTGCGCCCCGAATTCCTGACGACACTGCGCGAGGCCGGCGTGCAGGTCGCGCTTTTCAATCCCAGGCGGTTGCTGCGAAGAACGTTCCGCAATCACCGCAAGCTGTTGCTGGTTGATGGGGCCAGCGCGGTCGTAGGCGGCTTCAACATCGGCCCTGAATATGCGGGGGATGGCGTGGCCCAGGGCTGGTGCGACACCGGCGTCTTCATCCGCGGCCCCGTGGTGAAGGAACTGGAGCAGAGCTTCGACGCCATGTACGCACTGGCGCCTTTCAATCCCGCCGCCGTGCGGCGCTTCCGGCGCGCGCAGCGGCTCAGCATGGGCACCGGCTCGGCCCATCACGTCACCGGCACGGGTCCGGTGCAGATGCTCACCAGTGGCCCGACCATTCCGCGCCGCCTGCTGCGGAGAGCGCTGCGCCATGACCTGCGCCGGGCGAAGGACGTGGCCATCGCATCCGCCTATTTCCTGCCTTCATCGCGCATCCGCCGCGCGCTGTATCACGTGACCCAGGCGGCGGGCCGCGTGCGCGTGCTGCTGGCCGGGCAGACCGACGTGCCGCTGGCGCGCTATGCCGCGGAACGTTTCTATCGCCGCCTGTTCCGCCGCAAGGTCGAGATCCATGAGTACCAGCCGCAGATCCTGCACGCCAAGCTCGTGATCATCGATGACGTGGTCTACGTGGGCTCCTGCAACCTGGACCGTCGCAGCCTGCGCATCAATTACGAGGTGCTGCTGCGGCTGCACTGGCCTGAGCTGGCGGCCGACGCGCGCGATTGGTTTGACCGCGCGCTGCAGCACGCGCCGGTGGTGGCGCCGCGGGAATGGAAAACCGCGCGCACCTTGTGGCAACGCGTGCGTTCGCGCCTCGCGTGGTTCCTGCTCGCGCGCGTGGATCCACTGATCGCGCGCCGCGGCTTCCGCGGTATATCCTGACGCCATGATCGAAACACGCATCGCCCCGCAGCCGCGTGACATCTGTGGCTTCGACGTGCGACGCTCGCTGCCATCGAGCGCACGCCGCATGGTTGGCCCGTTCATCTTCTGGGATGAATTCGGGTCGGTGGAATTTGCACCGGGCGACGGCATCGACGTGCGTCCGCATCCGCATATCGGCCTCGCCACCGTCACCTATCTGCTCGACGGCGAAATCATGCACCGCGACAGCCTCGGCACCGTGCAGGCGATCCGCCCCGGTGAAATCAACTGGATGACGGCAGGCAGCGGCATCGTCCATTCGGAGCGCACCGCGCCGGCACTGCGCGCCACCGGTTCCGGCCTGTCGGGCCTGCAGTGCTGGGTGGCGCTGCCCAAAGCCATGGAAGAGGATGAGCCGAGCTTTTCCCACACCAGGGCCGACCAGCTGCCGGTGATCGAG
>JBDSGY010000025.1:0-4723 GCA_039918755.1 Steroidobacteraceae bacterium | reverse complement strand
GCAGGGCCGATCTGAGCGCCTCGCTGAAACCGAGCGTATCCCGGTGCACTTCGCGCTGGTTGATGAGGCAGCGCTTGGACTCGTGCACGAACTCGATCGGATCTTCAATCGTCAGGATATGGTCAGGGCGATTGTCGTTGCAGTGGTCGATCATGCCGGCCAGCGTGGTGGACTTGCCCGAGCCGGTGGGGCCTGTGACCAGCACCAGGCCGCGTGGCAGCATGCACAGGTCGCGGAAGATCTTCGGTGCGCCCAGGTCGTCGAGGCCGACGATGGCGGAGGGAATGCTGCGGAACACGGCGCCTGCGCCGCGGTTCTGGTTGAAGGCGTTGACGCGGAAGCGCGCCAGCTTCGGAATCTCGAATGAAAAGTCGGTCTCGAAGAATTCTTCGAACGCCTTGCGCTGCTTGTCGTTCATGATGTCGTACACCATGCTGTGCACTTCCTTGTGGGAAAGCGCAGGCATGTTGACGCGTTTCATGTCGCCGTCGACGCGTATCATCGGCGGCACGCCGGCTGAAAGGTGCAGATCCGACGCGTGGTTCTTGACCGCAAACGCCAGCAGCTGGGCAATATCGAGGGCCATGAGAACTCCGACAGGCTTACCGCGGCAGTATAGTCCACGGCGTCGACCCTCCCTATGTTAAGCAATCCGCAGAATTCATCCCTTGGAGTAAACCCGCAGGCGCTGCTGTCCAGCGTCCGCCAGCGCATCGCACAAGCCGCTTCGCAGGCCGGTCGTGATGTGCGCTCGATCACGCTTCTGGCTGTGACAAAAGGGCAGGACGCGGCGCGCATCCGCACTGCCGTGGCGCTGGGCCTCCATGAATTCGGTGAAAACTACGTGGGCGAGGCGCTGCCCAAGATCCGGGCGCTGCATGACGTGCCTGCCATCTGGCATTTCATCGGCCGGCTGCAGGCCAACAAGACCCGCGCAGTGGCCGAGAATTTTGCGTGGGCGCACAGCGTGGACCGGCTGCGTCTTGCCGAACGGCTGGACGCGCAGCGTCCACCCACGGCGCCTGCACTGAATGTGTGCGTGCAGGTCCATATCGCCAACGACCCGCAGAAAGGCGGCGTCGCCCCGGATGAAGCGCTGCCGCTGATGCAGGCGATCAGCCGCCTGCCCCGGCTGCAGCTGCGTGGCTTGATGTGCATGCTTCCCTATGACCTGGACGCCAACGGTCAGCATGCTGCGTTCGCACGCCTGCGCGACCTGCTCGAAACGGCGCGGCACGCCGGATTGTCAGTCGACACGCTGTCGATGGGCATGAGCGGCGACATGGATGCCGCCATCGCCGAAGGCGCGACCATCGTGCGCGTGGGCACTGCGCTATTCGGCCCGCGCGCCCCTTAGAATGCCGGTCATGACAGACCTCTCTGCATTGCGCATCGCGTTCATCGGCGGCGGCAACATGGCACGCGGCCTGATTGGCGGATTGGCAGCCAAGGGTGCAAACCCGGCATCCATCACGGTGGCATCGCCTGGCGCCGCGGGCCGCGAAGTGCTGCATCGCGACTTTGGCGTTGCCGTTACCGCGGACAACGCCGCCGCCGTGGCAGGCGCCCACGTGGTGGTGCTGGCCGTCAAGCCGCAGATCATGGGACAGGTCGCGCGCGCACTCGCGCCGGCGCTGCAACCGTCGCGGCCGCTGGTGATCTCGGTGGCGGCGGGCATCCGCGCAGCCAGCCTGCAGGAATGGATCGGCGCTGGCGTGCCACTGGTGCGCAGCATGCCCAATCGACCGGCGCTGATCGGCGCGGGCGCGACCGGTCTTTACGCGGCTCCCGGTGTGGAGACCAGGGAGCGCGCGCTCGCCACCGCGGTGCTGTCCACCTGTGGTCTCGCCGTGTGGGTGGAACGCGAAAGCGATATCGACCTCGTCACCGCGCTGTCAGGCAGTGGACCTGCCTATTTTTTCCGTCTGGCCGAGCTGATGGCCGAAGCCGCGATTGCAGCGGGACTCGACGCCACCGTCGCGTACCAGCTGGCGGCGCAGACACTCGCAGGCGCGGGGCAACTCGTGGCTGCTGAAACTGCGCCGGATCTCGCGCAGATGCGCGCGGCCGTCACCTCCAGAGGCGGAACCACGGCTGCTGCACTGGCGCGCTTCGACGCGCTGGGTCTGGGCAGCACCGTCGCAGCGGCCATGCAGGCGGCCGCGACGCGCAGCCACGAGCTGGCGGAACAGTTTGGTGAGCAGGGCTAGAGGCTTTCACGCATGCAGGCGCTTCACTTCATCATCGATACGCTGGTCACCCTTTACCAGGTCGTGTTGTTGTTTCGACTGCTTATGCAGTTGACTCGCGCGGACTTCCGCAACCCCATCGGCCGCGCCGTCGTGCAGCTCACGGACCCTGTGATCGTGCCGCTGCGCCGTGTGTTGCCGCCGCTGCGCAAGATCGACACTGCCTCGGTGGTGGCGATCCTGCTGGTTGCGGCAATCAAGGTCTGGCTGCTCTATCTGCTGCTGGGATACGGCTTCCCGGGCCTTGAAATCATGCTGCGCGGGATGCTGTTCGGCATCATCGACTTGGTACTCAAAACCTATCTCTACTCCATGATTCTCAACGCGATACTGTCGTTCGTTGCGCCAGGAAACTACTCGCCGGCACAGTCGGTGCTCGCATCGATCTGCGATCCGATACTCAATCCTATTCGCAAGTACATCCCTTCCATTGCAGGTCTGGATCTGTCGCCGCTGTGGGCCTGCATTGCTATTCAGGCATTGCTCATCATCGTGCCGTGACGCGAAAGTGCTTTGAAAAAAGGCTTGCGCGTCAATGCGCATATGTTATGTTTCGCGCGGAAATACACACGCGGGGATGTTCTCCGCTGCAGAAACACCAAATTGCGGGAGAATCCAGACATGGCGAAAAAGGGCGGCGCACCGACCAAGTCCGAAATCATGGCGACCATTTCCAAGGACACCGAGCTGTCACGGAAGCAGGTCAGCGGCGTATTCGAATCGCTGAATGGCATCATTCGAAAGAGCCTGCGCGGCCATGGCATCGTCACCCTGCCAGGCCTGCTGAAGCTCAAGGTTGTGAAGAAGCCTGCCACCAAGGCACGCAAGGGCACCAACCCGTTCACCGGTGAAGAGATGACCTTCAAGGCCAAGCCGGCCAGCAAGAAGGTTCGCGCTCTCCCGCTGAAGAACCTGAAGGCAATGGTCAACTAGGACCAGTTCCCTCCAAGTCTGCGAGAAGACTTGAAAAGCCCGGAAAAACCAGTGTTTTCCGGGCTTTTTGCTTTCTCAGCCGCGCAGGAACGGCACGACGTGCTGCGACAGCGTGACGAGCTGGCCGTGGAAGTAGTGGCCCACCCCGGGCAGGACGGCAAGCGTGGGCGCAGGGTCGAGCTGCCCGGCCCAGTCGATCACGACATTGCCATCGATCACTTCGTCTGCATCGCCCTGCACGATCAGCCACGGGCAGGTCGGCACCGAGATCTCGCGCGCTGAGCCGAAGTTGCGACCCAGAGCCGGTGCAATGGTGACGAGCCGCGCAACCGTGCCCACACCACGCGTCGTGCTGGCGCGCAGCGCAACGTAGCCACCGAATGAGAAACCGGCGAGCCAGAGCTCGGCATCCGGCCAGCGCTGTCGGCCGAATGCGACAGCGGCAAGCGCGTCATCGGTTTCACCGCGACCTTCATCGAAGCCGCCGGCGCTGGCGCCGACGCCACGAAAATTGAAACGGATGGTTGGCACAGTGAGCGCATGCGCGCAGCGTGCCAGCGTCGTGACCACCTTGTTATCCATGGTGCCGGCATGCAATGGATGCGGATGACACACCACCATGAATGCGGCGGGCGTCGCGGCAGCGGGTGTTTCCACCACCGCTTCGAGCGCACCAGCGCCGCCAGCCAGCTGCACGCGTTCCGCGGCGACGACGGCCATCAGGCTCCCCGTCCGCGGAAGCCCAGCGCAGCAGAATTGATGCAGTAACGCAGCCCCGTGGGTTCGGGTCCGTCATCGAACACATGGCCCAGATGCGCGTCGCAGACCGCACAGGTCACCTCGGTGCGCAGCACACCGTGCGAATGGTCACGGTGCTGCTGGATGCGATCTCCCGCCAGCGCGAGCCAGAAGCTGGGCCAGCCGCAGCCGGCATCGAACTTGTTCTCTGACTGGAACAGATCGCTGCCGCAGCACACACAATAGTAGGTGCCGGCATCGGTGTGCGCATCGAACTGCCCCGAGAAGGCGCGCTCGGTGCCCTTCTCCTGCGTGACGTGGAACTGCAGCGAAGACAGGCGTCGGCGCAGCTCTTCGGGGGTCGGCTTCCGGGCGCTCATGTCACTGGCTCATTTGGAAAGCAGCCTGAGCAACAGGCTGTTCAGCCGCCGGACGTAGTCACCGGGGTTGGTGACATGCCCCTGCTCGGTCAGTTGCGCCTGGTCGTACAACAGCTGTGACAGCTCGCTGAATTCCTCTCCCTCGAGACCGGCCAGACGCTGCACCAGCGGATGGGTCATGTTCAGTTCCAGCTGTGGCTTGTTGGGCGGCACGTCGCCGCGGCCGGCGGCCGCCAGCATGCGGCGCATCGCTTCACTCATGTCGTCGTCGCTGCGCGTCAGGCAGGCGGGCGACTCGGCCAGCCGCTGGCTGACCTTCACGCCAGCGATGGCATCGCCCACAGCCTTTGCAATGCGGTCGAACAGGGCCTGATGGGCGCTGTCGTCCGGCGTTGCTGCGGCATCGGGCTTTGGCGCGCCGTC
>JBDSGY010000024.1:0-3541 GCA_039918755.1 Steroidobacteraceae bacterium | reverse complement strand
GGGCATGAAGAGCATGGCCACCACGGCCATGAGCACCATCACGACCATGACCACGCCGCGTTGAAGGTGGCGCTGCTGCCGATGGCCAGTGCAACGGCGGCCGCACTGGCCTCGCAGATCGAGCCGGCAGTGCGCGTATTTGCGGAAGCTGCGCGGGCCACGGAAAGCGGCGACCATCTCGCGCCCGCAGGCACGCCGTTCGCACTGGCAATGAGCTGCATGGGCGGGCAGTACGCCATCGATATCAAGACGGCCGGCGCCTATGCGTTGTTCACCGAGCATGCACCGGCAGAATTCGGACTCGCCATGCCGATGGCGGCCACCGCTGAACGGGCCTTTGCCTCGCATCATCACGATGCAGAGATCGGCTCCATCGGGATTCACGAGGAGCGTGCGCTGGACGCGCGCAAGGTCAACGACTGGCTGTCATACCTGCTGCAGAGCCATGGCGAGGACATCCTGCGCATGAAAGGCGTGCTGAACATCCAGGGCGACGATCGTCGCTATGTGTTCCATGGCGTGCACATGATGTTCGATGGCCGTCCGGACCGCGCCTGGGGCAGTGGTGCGCGTTCGAGCCAGCTCGTGTTCATCGGCCGCAGGCTCGATCGTGAAGAACTGCTGGCTGGCTTTTCCGCCTGCCTGGCATGAGCAATGCGGCTGGCCTTGTCGCAGGCGCAGTCGCTGCGGTCGATGATTTTCCCGTCGCGCTGGTCTGGACGCCTGACAGCACTGCGGTGATTGTCGGTGGCGGCGAGGGGCGGATCCTGCATGCCCATGCACAGACGGGCAGCGTGCAGCAACTGGGCGAGCACGCGCCCGGTGTGCTGGAGCTTGCATGGCAGCCGAAAGGTCTGGCGTTCGCAAGCGCGGGCCAGGATGGCGCGGTGCGTCTGTGGCACATGCAGGATGCGGGCGCCGAGCCGCGACAGCTGCATCGCTCGCCACGCTGGCCGGCAGGGCTGAGCTGGAATGCCGATGGCCAGACCCTGGCCTTCGCCAGCGGCAAGGACGTGCTGCTGTTCGACAGCGCAGGCAAGCCGCAGCGCGAACTGGGCGGACACAGTTGTCCGCTGACGCATCTGGTCTGGCGCGGACGCAACGAAATCGTTGCAGTGGGGAATGGCGCATTGTTCGTGGATCGCAGCGACACCGGTGAAGTGGCAAGCTTCGTGATCGAAGGCACGCCGCTGACGCTGGCGCTGAGTCCTGATATGAAGGTGGCCGCCAATGGACTGGCCGACGGCACCGTCAACTTCCGCTACATCAACAACCGCAAGCGCTCGCGCATGAGTGGTTACGAGGGCAAGGTCGACCAGACGGCGTGGAGCGCGAACAGCCGCTATCTGGCCACTGCATCAACGGGCGCCAGCAGCATCGTGGTGTGGGACTTTGGCAGCAAGGGCCCCGAGGGCAGCGCGCCGCTGCAACTCAATGCTCATGAAGAACGCATCGAATCGCTGGCGTGGCAGGGCAGTGGTGCACTGCTGGCGTCAGCGGGCCGCGACTGGCGCGTGGTGCTGTGGAAGCCGGGGCCCAGTAGCCAGAAGGCGCTGGATATTCAGCTTCTCGACGGGCCCGCAGGCATCGCCTGCTGGTCGCCGGACGGGACCCGGCTGGCCGTGGCCCAGCCGTCGGGCACGATCCGCTTCTTTTCGCTCAGGCCCGCATAAACAAGCATCTGCTGCTGCAGCGCATGGTCCCAACTGTAGTGCGCGGTGACGCGCGCGCGCGCTGCGCGCCCCAGTGCTTCGATGTCGCGGTCGTACAGATCACTGATGGCCTGCGCCAGCAGCCTGCTGTCGGCGCGCGCCGCGGTGATGCCGACGCGCTCATCAACGAGTTCTGCCACGGCGGCAGCACGCACGCCGACCACAGGGCGGCCGCAGGCCATGGCTTCCAGCACCACCAGGCCAAAAGTTTCTGCGGTGCCGGCATGCACCAGGGCGTCGGACGAAGCCAGCGCCTGCGCAAGCTCGGCACTGTCGCGGCGATAAGGGAGCACGGTGATGTTGCCGTCGCGCCGCTGCTCGCCGCCGCCGATCATCAGCAGGTGATAGTCCGGCCCAAGGAGTGAAAACGCCTCGCGCAGCGCCGGAATGTTCTTCTCGGCGGAAAAGCGGCCCGCATAGGCGAGCAGCCGCACGCCCTTCCGCAGGCCGAGTTCGAGGCGCAGCGTGTGGCCGCGACGATCTGGATGGAACACGTCCGCATCCACGCCGAGCGGCTGCTGCACGACCCGCGTGAGTCCCAGCGAGCGCAGGTATTCGCACATGACGCGGCTGGGCGCGAACACCAGGTCGAAGCGTTCATACAGCCAGCGCAGGTAACGACCTGCCAGCCGGCCGATGCCGCTGCCACAGCGCATGCCGATCAGGCGCGGCAGGTGGGAATGAAAGAATGCGACGGCGGGAATGCGGCGCCGCTGCGCCACGTCGAGCGCGGACCAGGCGGGGTGAAAGGCGTCGCCTGCTTCGATGACATCCGGCTGTAGATCATCGAGCAGCTGCGTCCAGCGGCGCGGCGTCAGCGGCAGGCGATAGTTGAAGGTGCCGGGAACGATGTAACCGGCCACCGTGCTGATATCGCCGGGATGCAACGCGGTGGTGTCACCCGGCACCAGCAGTGAATGGCGCCATGTCTTGTGCCTGGCATACCAGCCATGCTTCGCGCTGAGGTAGCGCCTTACACCGCCACTGGTGGGCGAATAGAACAGAGTGGTATCGACGAGATGCATGCCTGCCCCATCGCAGTGATGGGGACATTGCACCCGGCAGTGTCATGCTTTGTCAAGTTAGCGGGCGTAGGACGACTGCGCCGGCGTTTGTAGTACCGCCATGTGCGGCAACTGGATCGTGAACTGCGTGTAGCGACCAGCTTTGGTGGCAACCGAGATCTGGCCATTGAGTCGCGTGATGGCACTGCGCAGATACGTCATGCCGCGACCATGACCATCGCAGTCGGTCACGCCATCGGTGGTAAAGGCAGGCCTGAAGATGAGACCGACGAGATCCACCGCATCCTGTTCGAGCAGTGACTCCTCGGAGATCAATCCGCATCTGACCGCGGCCTGGCCGATGCGTTGCAGGTCAAACCCGCGTCCATCGTCACGCACCGTGATGCGCAGGCCCGCTGCCGCCTTGTCCTCGAACTTCACGCTGATCTGTCCCGAAGCCGGCTTCCCTGCGGCCAGCCGCTGTTCTGGCGTTTCGATGCCATGCTCGAGTGCATTGCGCAGCAGGTGCTGCAGTATCTCGTCGACATCGCGACGCAGTGCGGGCGAAACGATCTCGGCGCCACTCATGCTGAGGCGCGCAAGGGTGCCGATTTCCTCGCCGCGGCGGCGCAGGAACTCGTTCCAGCGTCGCTCACTGGCCTGCGGCCAAGACGTGGACTTGCGCGAACGCCGCGGTCCGGCGTCGCTGCTTCCGGCGTGTGGCTGCGGTTGCGGTTCGCAGTAACGCTGCTCCTCGGCGCGCCAGGCATTGCCCACTGCGGTGGCGATGCCATCGACGAACATCGCCAGCGGCAGCAGCTCATT
>JBDSGY010000023.1:0-5829 GCA_039918755.1 Steroidobacteraceae bacterium | reverse complement strand
TACGACCTCGTCGGCGCGGCCGAGAGCTACTGGCGCGCGTTCCAGACCAATGGCACCACGATGTATCGCCGCGCACGCATCGCGCCGGATACCGAGCGGTTCGAGAATGGATTGCAGACCACGGGTCTGGTGCGCAATGGCGTGTACAACGACACGCAGCGCGGGTTTGATCAGGGCGGGTTCATTGGACGCAATATCTGGGGGCGGCGCTATGCGGTGGTGGATGAGGAGCGTGGCGTAGTGCTGTGCTTCGCGCGGTTTGGGTTGAAGGCGGGGGCGAAGAGCCAGAGTGTGGCGACGTCGAGCGACCGGCTTGTCGGTGAGTTCTTTGCGGTGAAGAACGGTCAGATCTCGCACATTCAGGCGGTGCTGTTCAATTTGAAGGATGCCGAAGACACTGGCTGGCCGACGACGGATTACGGGCCCGACCGGGGCTCGGTGGATTACTACTGAGCGGGAATCGAGCGCTATTTCTTTGCGGCCTTCCGGTCCAGTTCGGCGGAGCCGGTTGCCGATTGCTGGTTGGGCTGCGTCTGCTGTCGGCTGCCGGCAGTCTTGACGCGCCCTGGTGTGTCCTGCTCGTAAGGCTGCGGGCTGAAGTCGCCATCTAGTTTCGCGACATCGCCTTTCAGGCCTGCCTTCTTGTCATTGGCGGTCTCGTGCGACTCGTGTTCAAGGGGCGTTCCCGCTTTCTTGGCCATTCGTTGATTCCTCGCCTGTCAGGTTGTTCGGCGTCGAAGCGAGAGAGTGCAACCGCGCAGCGCCGATCCCCATCGGTGCAAATGACCTCCCGGTGTAGGAGTCATTCACCTCCGCCTGGTTGCGCTTTTCTTTGACTTCGCTTTTTTCCTGGCGGCACGGAGCTCGATCCACGTCGGCGCGTGATCGCTGGGATGAGCTTCGCCGCGCACCCAGCGATCCACATTGGCGTCGACCAGACGAGTGCGGAGTTGGCGACTCAGCAGCAGATGGTCAATGCGCAATCCCGCGTTGCGGTTCCAGTGATCCCGGAAATAATCCCAGAATGTGAAGATGGCTTCGTCGGGATGCATCGCCCGCAACGCATCCATCCACCCCTGTTCAAACAGGCGCGCATATTCGGCGCGCGACTCTGGCTGCAGCAGGGCATCCTTCTTCCAGGACTTCGGGTTGTAGATGTCGAAGTCCGTCGGCACTACATTGAAGTCACCCGCCAGAACGACGGGCGCGCCGCTGTCCCAAAGCTCCTGCGCATGACGGAGCAGTCGTTTGAACCATTGCAGCTTGTAGTCAAACTTGGGACCCGGCTGCGGATTGCCATTTGGCAGATAGAGGCAGGCGACGAGTATGCCGTCCACGGCCGCCTCGATATAGCGACTGTGGAGATCACGGGATCACCCGGCAGACCACGCCGCACCTCCATCGGCGCGGTGCCTTTCGCAAGGATGGCTACGCCATTCCATCCGCGCTGGCCATGCCAGATCGCGCCATATCCCGCGTTCTCGATGGCAGTGACGGGAAATCCCTGGTCCGCCACCTTCAGTTCCTGCAGGCAGACGACGTCCGGTGTTTCTTTCTCGAGCCAAGCCAGCAGCTGCGGCAGTCGTGTCGTGATCCCATTGACGTTGTAAGTCGCGATTCTCATCGTCCTGCGATTCACGAAGATATTGCGGGCCGATGGCATCGGAAATCGCAGCAACTTGCTGCCAGTCCTCACCGACCTGGCCTCTCAGCCCCTTGCAGCCGCTGCCCATGCAGTCAATGCACGAAACCAAGGCTCGTCAGCTTATTATTGGACGATCCGTTGTTTCAGCCACGAGTAGCGATGCAGTCGATAGATCCAAAAGATGCGATCGAGATTTCCACTTCCGGGGAATACGTTGCGGGCGAGGTCAGCATCGTGGACGTGGAGATGATCATGACCACGCAGTGGCGGTGTCCGAATCCGGATTGCCGCACGCGGTGGCGGAAGCTTGGCGTGCACACCGGGATTCTCAAGAGCTGCGGTGCGTGTGGCGCGCGCTTCTTTCTACGCTCGCAGGAGTAAGCCCTACCAGGGGATCTGGTTGCCCGCGTAATCCAGGAAGCGATGTGCGGTGTCCTGATTGTGCTCGAGCACGTCGGCGAGACCCTTGGTGCTTTCGGCGACGGACAGGGTGGCGCCGGAGCCCCCCATGTCGGTGCGCACCCAGCCGGGGTGCAGCGTCAGCACCTTGATCGCGCGCTCCTTCGGCAGCAGGGCATGGAAGCCGCGTGTGAGCGAATTGAGCGCAGCCTTGCTGGCGCGATACAGCTCCGCGTCACCCGAATGGTTTTCCGCCACGGAGCCCATCTTCGAGGACATGAATGCAATCGTCCCGCCGCTTTTGACCGCCCGCAGCAGTTGTCGCGCGATGCGCACGGGTGCGATGACGTTGGTCAGCATCAGGTCGACGAGCTCGCCGTCTGTAACCAGATCCGCGGACTGGTGCTTGGGTCCGAGGATGCCGGCATTGATGCACAGCAGCTCAAGCGATTCAGGGTCGAGGCGGTTACGCAAAGCCGCAAGGTCCGTGCTGTCGCGTACGTCGAGGACATGCTCGGTCAGGCGCTCGTCCTTCAACGTGCCCGCTCGGCGCGTCGTGCCGATGACCTGCCACCCGCGGGACGCCAGTTCCTGACTGAGTCCGAGGCCCAGGCCTCGCGAAGCACCAATGATGAGGGCCACTGGGCTGGTCATGAATGCTCCGATAGTGTGTTAGGTGAGCGCCGCGGATTATCCTACCCTGCAATTTATACAAGGAGCAGCCCATGGAAGCACTTCCAAAGCGATCCATCTGTAGGCGCGAATTTTTGCGGCTTGGTGCCATGGCATTGGGCGCATTGCCGTTCGCAAACCATGCGGTCGCCGCCAGCGCGGGCGGGAAGCCGAAGATCGGCCTGATCGGGTCGGGCAATGTCGGCAGCAATCTCGGGCGTGTCTGGGCCACTGCAGGCTACGAGGTAATGTTCTCGTCGAAGGACCTCGACGCCGACCGCAAGCTGGCTGCGCAGATAGGCAAGGGTGCGCGGGCCGGCACGCCGCAGGAGGCCGCTGCCTTCGGCGATGTGCTGGTGCTGGCAGTGCCTTACGGGGCACAGCCGGAGCTGGGCAGGACGCTGGGGAGCGCGCTCAAGGGCAAGGTGGTCATCGATGCCAGCAATCCATTCCCGGCCCGGGATGGAGCTATCGCAGATGAAGCGCGAGAAAAAGGCGCGGGCATCGTGTCAGCACGGTTGCTGCCGGGTGCGCGCGTCGTGCGCGCGTTCAATGCGGTGGCTGCGGCGCGGATGGGTGCAATGCACGAGACGCCGGGCAAGGTGGCGATGCCGATGGCGGGCGACGATGCGCAGGCCATCGAAACAGCAACCCGGTTGGTGACCGACATCGGTTTCGAGCCGGTGCTGGTGGGTGGTCTTTCGATGGGCAAGCATCTGATGCCCGGCACGCCGCTGGCGGGCGAGCACACGGCCGCGGAGGTGCGGCGGATCGCGGCGACGCTCAAGCCGTAGTGCGGGGTACCGTGGCGCGGTCTCACCCGCGGGGCGCAGCATTCCTGCTGCGCTTTCCAGCGGCCGCGTAAACGCCAGCGTGCGCGCGGAGCGCTGAACGCATTGGCCGCCCTGTGGTCTGATCGTTACACCCCGGTTTCGCTGGATTAATGGCAGGGGACGTGGTGACATTTACGATCGATTACGGGGTGGGTTCAGGGCTATGACGGACCGCAGGGCATTCATGCAGGGCGCCATCGCAGGCGTTGTGGGGAGCGCCTTGGCTTCCTCCGCAGTCGGCGCCAGCCTGGCACGTCCCATGCCCGCGTCCGTGCAGGCCACGCGTCTGGCGGATGACCTCGTGCTTTTCCAGGGCGCCGGCGGCAATGTCGTGACATTGGGAACGGCGGCCGACGGCCTGTTGATGATCGACAGCGGCGCTGCGGAACACACCAGCGCACTGTTGCGCGCAGTGCAGGCAGAGACCGGCACGCGCCGCATCACCACCGCCTTCAACACGCACTGGCACTGGGACCATACCGGCGGCAATGAGGTGCTGACGAAGTCGGGCACCTCGATCCGCGCGCAGGCATTTACCCGGCAGTGGTTGATGACTTCGGTGTTCGTCCCGTGGCAGGACCGCCTGTACGCGCGCCGCCCGGCAGCCGCTGTGCCGGCGGTCGGCTTTTACGGCGAGGGCAAGCTGCAGCATGCCGGACAGGACATTGCCTACGGCCATCTGTGGCAGGCCCATACTGACGGCGACATCTACCTGCAATTGCCGAAGCAGAACGTGCTCGTCGTGGGCGATCTGCTTTCGGTCGGCAGCTATCCGGTGCTCGATTACACCACCGGCGGATGGATCGGCGGCTTGGCGGACGCGAACCGCAAGCTGCTGGCCTTATGCAACGAACAGACGCGCATCGTGCCGGGCACGGGCCCGGTGCAAAGCAGGGCCGATCTGCAGGCGCATTCCGACATGCTGGCCGCGATGCGGCCCATCTTCGTGAAAAGCATCCAGTCGGGCATGAACGGCGATGACATGCTGCAGGCGAAGATCACCAAGGACTTCGACGCGCGGTGGGGTGACCCCACGCTGTTCGTGCAGAACGCCTACCTCGGCCTGTGGGCGCATGCGCGCGAACTCGGCAAGATCATTTGAAGCGCGCCATCAACATGCAGATGATCAAGAAACTCCTGCTTGCCCCACTCCTTGCCGCCGCATTCGCGCCGGGTCTGCGCGCTGCCGCGCCGGCCGCTGCTGCCCCGGCTGACGCGAAGACCGCCGCGCTGCTCGAGACCTATTGCCAGGATTGCCACAACTCCACCGACTGGGCCGGCAGCCTCGCGCTCGACACGATGGATCTGAAAGAGATCCCGGCCGACGCCAAGGTCTGGGAGACGGTGGTGCGCAAGTTGCGCGGCCGCATGATGCCGCCGCCGACCAAGGAGCAGCCCAGCCAGGCAAACGTCGATCAGCTCGTCTCCTTCTTCGAGACGCGCATTGATGCACACGCCGCGGAGCATCCTGCCCCCGGCTTCGTTTCGCTGCATCGCCTGAATCGCACGGAGTACGAGCGCGCCGTGAGCGACATCCTCGCTGTGAAGTTCGATGCCAGCGCGCTGCTGCCCAAGGATGTGCGCAACGAAGGCTTCGACAATGTGGCCAACATCCTCAAGGTGTCGCCGTCTTTCCTCGACCAGTACCTCTGGGCCGCGCGTGAAGTGAGCGTGATGGCCGTGGGTGACGCGAAGACCGCGCGAGCCGGCACGACTTACCGGCCGGGTCCGGAGGATTCGCGCATGTACGTGCCCGGCATGCCGCTCGGAACCCGTGGCGGCGTGATCGCGACGCATGTGTTTCCCGTGGACGGCGAATACACCTTCAACATCGGCGCGGCCGGTGGTGGGCGTGGCGGTCCGGGGGGATTCGGCGGTCCGCCTGCCGAACCCGTGGCGAACATCCTGCTCATCGACGGCGTACCGGTGTGGGACAGCGAGCGCGCCGCGCCTGAAGCGCGCAACGGCCGCGGCATCAAGATCAAGGTGCAGGCCGGCGCCCACAAGGTGGTGCTCGCATCGCCAGCCAATGCATTGACGGAGAGCGATGACCAGTTGCGCGCGCTCAGCCCGATGGGCGGCGGCTTCCGCGCCCCTGGCACGGCACTGGAAATCATTGCCCCAGCGAGCGCGACCGCAGGCGGTCTGCCGGATACGCCAAGTCGCCAGAAGATTTTCATCTGCAAGCCGGCCAGCGCTGCAAAGGAATCGCCCTGTGCCAGGCGCATCTTCGGCAAGATCGCGCGCGAAGCCTTCCGTCGCCCGGTGGCGGACGAAGAT
>JBDSGY010000022.1:0-5128 GCA_039918755.1 Steroidobacteraceae bacterium | reverse complement strand
AGACGGTACCGCCGGGAGCGACGGCGCCTGCCGCAATCAACACCGTCGGAATCGCTTCAGACTTTTCCCGGGTGAAGTCGGCCGAAAAATTGACCTCAAGCTGTTCGTTCGGCGTGTAGCGCAGAGCCCCACGAACGGCCAGAATGTTCTGGCCGCCCATCGTCTGGTAATCAGAATTGTTACGGCCGCGCGTGTTGGTCTGCGGCACATTCGACGAGGGATGAGTCTGACCATAGTCGAGCATCGCGACATAGCCATCGCGCCCACGGCTCATGCCCGAGATGCGCACGGCCAGATCGTCGGTGATCTTGAGGTCGGCCATGCCGCGCAACGTGATTTCGTCGAGCGATCCATAAGACATGCGCAATGAACCCGAATCGTCGCCCTTGGGCTTGGCGCTGAACAGCTTGATCGCGCCGCCGATGGCGTTCTTGCCGGCCAGCGTCCCCTGGGGGCCGCGCAGGATTTCGATGCGATCGAGATCGATCAGTTCCAGCAGCGAGCTCGACAGCGTGGGGATGTAGACATCGTCGATGTAGACGCCCACGCCTGGATCGAGCGCGTAGTTGAAGTCGGTCTGGCCGACGCCACGGATGAAGGCGATAAGGCCGGAACCGCCGTTCTGCGGTTGTGGCCGCAGCGATACATTGGGCGCCTGGGCGGCGACGTCGGCGATGCTGGTCTGGCCACGCGCTTCAAGCATCGCGGCGTTGACGGCGGTGATCGCGATGGGTGTGTCCTGCAGGCGCTGTTCACGGAACTGCGCCGTTACCACCACCTCCTGAAGCTGATCGGGCTGATCTGGCTGGTCGGCAGCGAAGGCTGGCGCGGTGCCGAGCACGGCCATCACGCTTGCGGCAACACTCAGCTTGGGCGCGACTCGAAAGTCTTTCACTTGATATTCCCCCGTCATGCGGCTGTTGGTTTTCAGACTCACGGCGACGCCGGGTGCCGTGATATGTGCGCAAGAGTAACGCAGACGAGGAACCTTTGTTGTCTTAACAATGCGGTTATCGCTGATCAATCGCAGCCCGGGCCGAAATCGCCCCGGCAGCGATAAAACAGGCCGTTATCACCTGTATAGGTACGGCGCTATTACGAGACGGCGCGTTGCGGCCAGGTCACGTCCAGCAGCGTGGTGCGATTGCGGCCTTCGTCCTTGCTGGTGTAAAGCGCCTGGTCCGCCGCCCTCACCACTGCCAGAGGATCGCCATGCGTGACCGGATGGGCGGCCGCAACACCCACGCTGACCGTGAGGATGCCGAGCTGGGTCGCCATATGAGGGCGCTTGAGGTCGTGCACGGCGCGGCGGATGCGCTCTGCCACGAGCGCGGCATTGTCGGTGCTGGTCTTCGGCAGGATGACTGCGAATTCCTCACCGCCATAACGCGCTGCCACGTCATCGGGATGAAACAGGCCGCTGATGATGGCGCCGGCCACGTCGCGCAGGCACAGGTCGCCGCGCTGATGGCCGTAGCAGTCGTTGAACTGCTTGAAATGATCAACGTCGATCATCAGTACGGCGATGGGCCAGCCGCCGGCCAGCGCCCGTGCCCAGGCATCCTCCAGCACTTCATCGAAACGGCGCCGGTTCGCGAGGCCGGTGAGGCTGTCCTTGCGGATCAGCGAGGCAAGCTCGGCGTTGGCGCTTTCCAGCTCCAGCTCGGCGCGCCGTCGCAGGGAAATGTCGCGCAGGGTAACGACAAATCCCTCGTCTCCGTCTGGGCCGCAGTTGCGCGTGAGGCCGCTGTCCTTCTCGACCTGCATCAGATCGAAAGCGCGATCTCGGAAATGCTTCATGTGGGCTTCTATCCACACCATGTTGCCCGCGCCATGGTTGGCGCGGAACACCAGCGTGCGCGAGGTGCGCATGCGCTGCGCTTCATCCAGCTGCGCGCCAATGATCTCGTGGTCGAGGGCATGCACGTAGTCGCGCCATGTGTGGCGCAGGAATTCTCCAGGCTCGATGCCCACCACCTCGCGCACAGCGGGGGACACATACAGGCGCCGTCCGTCGAGATCGGTGAGGATGACCACGTCGGAGGAATGGTCCATCAGCAACCGCAGCCGGTTCTGCAGCTCCTCGCTGGCGTGGTGCGCCCGCCGCCCTTCCGAAAGCGAGACGATCAGCGGAAACAGCGACATCAGCAGTGAAGCGACGAACACCTGCAGCACCACGAACCCATCGCCCAGCATCGGATACGCGTCGATCTTCGGGTTGCCCTGCAAGGCCGGGATCGGGCCGTAGCCGTGCGCGGTTGCCAGTGCGCCCATCGTCACCACGATCAGCAGCGCTACCGCGGTGCCGACGAAGCCGCCGCGGTATGCGACGCGCATCATCGGCGGAAAAATCAGGAACAGCAGTGGCACGGTGCTCTGGAAGAACACCAGGGCGCAGACGGCGGCCACCATCGCAAGCGTGAGCAGCGATTCCGTGATGACAGCGGGTTTGAGGTATCGACCCACCTCGCCGTTGCGCAGCGCCAGCACGACCGGCGTCATGACGGCGATGCCCAGGCCATGACAGATCAGTATTCGCTGCACGGTGGCCATTTCGAGCCCGGTGCCGATGACCGCATAGAAGATAGTGAGGGCCAGCACCAGTGAAGCGGGCCCCAACAATGCGGCTCCGGCCAGGAAGCGCAGGAAACTGGCCCGCGACGTGAGCTGGGCTGCGCTGCGGATGGTGCCTGAAACTGCCAGTGCGGCGACCAGCACCTCTATCCCGTTGAACAGCGCGATCCAGGGTATGACTGTGGCATTGGCATGCAGATAGAATGCGCTGGCGCCGCCGGCTACGACCGCGATCGCCAGCAGCAGCGGCCAGCGCGAGCGTGGTGACGTCAGCAATAGGCCAAGCGCAAAGCCATTGGCCAGCCACAGGCTGGAAGCTGTCGTGAAATTGCCCGTGAGTGTCTTGAAGCAGACTGCCAGCAGAAACACACCGACGCCCATGAATACGGCATCCAGCATGGCCATGCCGATGCCGCTGCGTGAACTGCTGCTGGAAGTGTTTGGGCCGGGCATTGAAGAAGTCAGGCTGGTGGAATACTCATGGATCAATGCGTTGCACGGATGGCCGCTGGCCGTGACGCGGCGGCAGCGCATCTACCTTCGCTACAGCGCTGCCGACTTCTTTGCCGATGCCGAGCTGGTGGTGCATGAATATCATCATGTCATGAAGCAGTGGAATACGGGCCGGCTGACAGTGCTCCGCTATCTGTGCGAATCGGTCCGGCATGGGTACTGGAACAATCCCTTTGAAGTCGAAGCCCGGGACATGGCGTCCCGGCATGCGCGATCATATTCCGCGCGCCAGCACGGAAAGACGAAGTGATGGGCAATCCCTGCGCGAAGGCCCCTGCTGCGTCGCAATTATAGCGTGACGTGTCTCACAACGTTCGCCGCCGAAGCGGCAACGGCCCTACAATTGCGGCCATGAAAGAGGCGGGAAATTACGAGGTGATCGTGGTCGGTGGCGGGCATGCGGGCGTGGAAGCCGCGCTGGCTGCGGCACGCCGTGGCGCACGCACGCTGCTGCTGACCCAGAGCATCGAGACCGTCGGCGCGATGAGTTGCAATCCGGCCATCGGTGGCATTGGCAAAGGTCACCTGGTACGTGAGATCGATGCGCTCGGCGGCGCGATGGCGCGCGCGGCTGATGCAGGTGGCATCCAGTTCCGCACGCTCAATGCGAGCAAGGGGCCCGCCGTGCGTGCCACGCGTGCGCAGGCCGACCGCTCGCTGTATCGCCAGGCGATCCGTGCTGCCGTGGAAGGCCAGGCCGGCCTCGATGTGTTCCAGCAGGAAGTAGCGGATCTCACGCTGAACGCCGACCGTGTGAGCGGCGTGGTGACCGCGACTGGCATCTGCTTCTCGGCGCGTGCCGTGGTGCTCACCACCGGCACCTTTCTTGGCGGCCGCATCCACGTGGGGCTTGAGAACTTTGCGGGCGGCCGTGCGGGCGACCCCCCTTCCTTGCGGCTGGCTGCGCGGCTGCGCGAACTGATGCCGCGCACGGGCCGTCTGAAGACCGGCACGCCACCGCGCATCGACGGCCGCACCATCGATTATGCGCGGCTGGTGGAGCAGCCGGGCGACGAGCCGCGGCCTGTGTTCTCTTTTCTCGGACGACGCAGCGATCATCCGCGCCAGCTTCCGTGCCATGTCACCGCCACCAACGAGCGCACGCACGCCATCATTCGTGCGGCCACCGACCGATCACCCATGTTCACCGGCGTGATCGAAGGCGTGGGCCCGCGCTACTGTCCCTCGGTGGAAGACAAGGTGGTGCGGTTTGCTGATCGCGATTCGCACCAGATCTTTCTGGAGCCCGAAGGCTTAAGCACCTACGAGGTCTATCCCAACGGCATCTCCACCAGTCTGCCGTTCGACGTGCAGCGGGCCTTCGTGCGCAGCATCGCGGGGCTGGAGCGCGCACATCTCACGCGGCCTGGCTATGCCATCGAATACGATTACTTCGATCCGCGCGATCTGGCCACCTCGCTGGAAACCCGCGCCCTGCCAGGACTGTTCTTCGCCGGCCAGATCAATGGCACCACCGGCTATGAAGAAGCGGCTGCGCAGGGCCTGCTGGCCGGCATCAACGCGGCGGCGCTGGCCTGCGAGCTGCCCGGCTGGGTGCCGGGCCGCGACGCGGCCTATCTGGGCGTGCTCGTGGATGACCTCACCACGCAGGGAACGCGTGAGCCATACCGCATGTTCACCAGCCGCGCGGAATATCGGCTCCTGCTGCGCGAGGACAATGCCGATGCGCGCCTCACCGTGCGCGGCCGCGAGCTGGGTCTCGTGGATGATGAGCGCTGGCGTTTCTTCAACGAGAAGCAGGCTGCGGTGGAACTTGAAGTGCGCCGACTGGAGGCCACGCTGGTGCGTGCGGCAACCGCACCGGTGAAGTGGCAGCAGGAAGTGCTGGGCGCTCCGCTGTCGCGCGACCAGCCGGCGTTCGAACTGCTGCGCCGGCCCGAAGTCAGCTACGAATCGCTGCTTGGGGTCGTCGGAGCCGGTGCGCCGCTTGCGGACGAACGGATAGCTGAACAACTGGTGCTCGAACTCACCGTGAGGGCGCGCTACGCCGGATACATCGAACGTCAGAATGCCGAGATCG
>JBDSGY010000021.1:0-10948 GCA_039918755.1 Steroidobacteraceae bacterium | reverse complement strand
GATGTTCACGAACGTGGACCGGTTCACCACGTTGATGGCCACGGAGGGCGCGACATTCTGGATGTCGTTCAGATCGGTGACGCCGCGACGGTCGAGCTCCCGCGCGTCGAAGACGGTGGCGGAAATCGGAACGTCCTGCAGGTTCTGCGCGCGGCGTTCCGCGGTGACGATCACTTCGTCAAGCACCTGGACCTCAGCCGCCCGCAGGGCCGGGGCCAGCAAGGCAAGTGTTACGGCGGCAGCTACCCCGGACGCCGGCAGGTTACGACGTGCAGTCATGGCTTGATCTCTCTTGAGCCCCCAAGGGCCTTTTTGTGGAATGTAAGCGTTTTCACACAACCGTCGCCGCGCGTCAAGTCACGCAGGCGCCGTCCATTCAAAAGCCGAGAGCGCACTGTGGCTGTCGACGCCCAGGATGCGGTCTGCCAGCGCGGCGGCTGCTTCCGAAGCCAGTGGACGCTGTGCCCGGCCGACGCAATCGACGAATTTGCCGAGCAGCGTCGCGTCGTCGAGAGGGCGCTGCGGCGCGCCCCTGGGTATCAGCACCTCCTCGCGCAGTGACTGCCGGCCCACAAGCTCGATCCGTACGGCGCCGGCGACCGCCTGTTCGCGGCCCCATTCGGGCCTGCGCTCGAAGCGGATGCGGCGCGCCAGCGCGCGCACGTCGGGGCGACGCAGGGCATCTGCGCTGAAGGAGTCGAGGGTCACCACACCATCCAGCAGCGCGGTCGCCACGGTAAACGGCAGGCTGAACTTTGCTTCGATGGCCGACGCGGGCTCGCGCTTGCGCAAGGCAGGCTCGGCGAGCATGCCCTGCACCTCGCCGCCTTCCACCACGACGCCGATGCGGGACAGGTCCACGCCCGGCGCGGTGCGCAGGCGCAAGGCACACTCGATGGCGGCATGCGTGCCGCGACAGCTGGGCCACGGCTTGAAACTCAACTGCTCGATGGCCCAGCGTTCACCCAGCCCGACCGTGAGCGCGGCCGGGTCATACGCGCCGCCGGCGAACAGCCGGTAGAAGCCGTCGCGCCCTTCCAGCGGTGCGTCAAAACCTCTTATTCCCCGCTGCGCCAGCCGCACAGCTGTGACCGCAGCCTGTGCCGGAAAGGCCTCACGCACCGCGCGGATGGCGGATTCGTTCCCATGTTTGATCTCGCCTGGTGTGCTGGTCTGCAGCAGCATCAGCGACCAGGCATCGAGCAGTTGTCGCGGCGAGAGATGCAGCAGCCGCGCGGCGCCGGCAACGGCGCCCCAGGCGCCGAGAATCGGTGGTGGATACCAGCCACCGTCTTCCAGCGGACGGCGCAGGCTGTGTCCGAGGCGACAGACCAGATCGCAGCCCACGGCGATGGCGGTGAGCAGGTCGCGTCCACTGATGCCGGGCTCACACTGTGCAAGCGCGAGCACCGCGGGAATCAGTGAAGCGTTTGGATGTACTGGCGCGGCATCGTAGGCATCTTCATAGTCGAGCGCGTGCGCCATCGCGCCATTGGCCAGCGCGGCCAGCGGCGCTGGCACGAGGACGCCGGTGCCAAGCACGCTCGCCTCGGGACGTCCGCCCTGGGTCTGCGCGAAGTGGATGAACGGTTGTGCTTCGGTGGCCAGCGAACTGGCCGCCTGCATCACGCCGACGGCATCGAGCAGCGCGCGACTGGCAGCGTGCACCGTCGCGGCCCGCAGGTCTGTGCCGCTGGTGCCGACGACGTGTTCGGCAAGCCTGAGGGACAGGCCGGATAATGCAGCGTCGGTCATGAAGGCCCCTGATATATTGGTGCAAGCGCTTACGGCCGGGCATTCTGCGACTCCCGGACAGCGGGCGCCATCTGCAAATCGGGGGTTCCAAGATGAATCAGGCTGGCATCGCCGCCAAGGTGCGCATGCGGCTCGCGCTGCCGTGCATCGTGTTCATGCTGATGAGTTCGCTCGACCGGGCCAACATCAGCTTTGCGGCCGCGTCGATGAATGCGGACCTGGGCTTCACGCCGGTGCAGTATGGCTTTGGCGCCGGCGTCCTGTTCGTGGGCTTTCTCGCCGGCCAGTATCCCAGTCTCTACCTGATGCAGCGGATCGGCATGCGGGCCTGGCTTGCCTGCTGCGCGCTGCTGTGGGGCCTCTCTGCCGGTGCGCTGGGGTTCATCGAGTCGCATGCGCATTTCTACCTGCTGCGCGTGCTGATCGGCTTCGCCGAGGGCGGACTCGCCCCGGGCATCGTGCTGTACCTCAGCCAGTTCGCCACTGAGCGCGAACGCGCCACGACCTTCACGATGCCGGCACTCGCCATTCCCGCGTCGGTGATCATCGGCGCGCCGCTCTCCGGATGGTTGCTTTCGATGGAGCATGGTCTGCCAGTGGCGAGCTGGCGCTTCATGTTCATCGCCGAAGCCATCCCGACCCTGCTGCTTGGACTCGCGGCGCTGTTCTATTTTCCGAACACGCCGGCCGAGGCGAAGTTCCTGTCCGACGACGAACGGCGCTGGCTCGAAGCCAATGCCGCCCGCCGCGCAGATGCGCCTCGGCATAACGACTGGTCGGTGCTGCGCTCGCCCATCGTGCCGCTGGCAGGCCTGCTGTGGTTCTGTCTGTTGTGCGGCTCCTATGGCGTTATCTTCTGGCTGCCGCAGGTGATCCATTCACTGGGATACGGGCCGATGGCCATCGGCATCATTGGCGTGCTGCCGTGGATCGGCGTGGCCTTCGGCATGTATTTCAACGCGCGGCATTCCGACCGGACCGGTGAGCGTTACTGGCACGTCGCCGCACCGGCATTGCTCGCAGCGGTTGCGTTGCTGGGGGCGTGGCAGATCGGGCCGGGCGTCGCCGCCATGGTGATGCTGCTGGTGGCGGGCCTGGGACTCGGCAGTGCGCAGGGCGGATTCTGGGCGATTCCAACGCAATTGCTCGCACCGGCCACATTCAGCGTGGCCGTGGTGGGTATCAATATCCTGGGCAGTGCGGGTGGCTTCGTGATGCCGCAGCTGATGGGTCTGGCCCGCGAACGCAGCGGCGGCTTTGCGGCGCCAACCCTGCTGGTCGTGGCCGTGCTGCTCGCCGCAGCATTGCTGGTGGCAGCGATCCGCGGCCTTTATCGCCGCGAGATCGCCGCCCTTCCACGCAAGGGCTAGAACGCCCCCTTCAGGCGCAGCCAGAGGTGCCGGCCGCTGTAGTCGTACATGCTCGACAGCGTGTGGTTTCCATCCGGCACATAGACGCCGCCTTTGTCGAGCACGTTGTTCGCGCCGACGGCGAGCTGCGTGGACTTCAGTCCCAGGCGCTCACCCAGCTCCAGGCTGTATGACAGGTCCCAGGTGAAATACTTCTCGATGTGCTCCTTTACCGCCGTGCCGGCATTGGGAGTCTGGTCGTTGTAGTACTCGTCGGTATAGCGCAGCAGTGATTGCAACGAATGATTGCCCAGCTTCCAGATGTTGCTCAGCGTTGCACGCCATGGCACCGAGAAAGAGCCCCCCGCAGTGCGCGCATTGCGGCTCTGGGAGATGTCGCGCCCGTTGATCTTGTACGTGCTCTGGTAGCTGGCCAGCACCGAGCTGCGCAGGCTGCCGAAGCTCCCCAGGTCCTGGGTGTTGTTCAGCGCAAAGTCGAAGCCGCCTGATTCCAGCGATGCATTGTTCACATAGCTGACATTGAGTCCCACGATCTGGCCCACGTTCTGGCCGTTGTAGATCACCGTGCCGGCCGCAGTGCTGCGGATCACCTTGGTTGGATCAAGCGTCGTGGTTGGGTTGGCGGCCAGCTCGACCGCATTCTCGAGCGAGATCTGGTGGTCGAAGGTGAAATGCCAGTAGTCCACATCCAGGCTCCAGTCCTGCCACGGGCGCAGCGTGAAGCCGAGGTTGTAGTTCTCCGACGACTGCGGGTCCAGCGAAGGATTGCCGGCAACCGTGGTGGGCACGCGCGCGAGATTATCGTTGACGGGTGTCAGGCCGTCGTTCACCGCGTTGCTGAAGACCACGTTCTGGCGGAAGCGCTGGTACAGCGACGGGCCAAGGAACGACGTGCTCCACGTGCCGCGCAGCTTCAGCATTCCATTGGCGGTTGCGTACAGCAGGCCCAGTTTCGGATCCGTCGTCGCAAGACCGGGCCCCGCGGTGTTCTCATGCCGCAGCGCGCCGGTGAAGTCGAGCGCGCCATACCGCTCGTGTTTCATCAGAGGCACGCTGATTTCGGTGAATACGGCATTGGCGATCTGGCTGGCGTTCTTGTCGAAGAACGGCGCCTGCAGGTCGCTCTGGCCGGCGTTCTGCAATGCCGGGTAGTCAGCACTCCAGTTGTCTTTGCGATGCTGTGCGCCCAGTGCGATCCCCACGCGCCCCGCTGGCATGTCGAACAGATCTCCCGAGACGACAAAGTCGAGCACTGTCGCGCGCGACTCGTAACGCTGCCAGTCCTGCGCCGTGATGTAGGTGATCATGTCGGGCGTGTTGGCGATGACCGAGCCCGGTTGCGTCTGCACCGAAGTGCCGAAAATGTTGAAGAACTGGCAGTTGCCCGCGCCCGGACGGGTGGTGCCTGCCTGCAGCGGATCGAGTGACGGCGTGAGACAGCCCGAGCCGCCGAATCCGGCCAGCCCTGCACGCAATGCGGGCATGGAGAAGGAACTGCCAAAGGTGGTGTCATTCTCGTTGTTCACGGCCAGCAGGTAGCTGCTGGTGTAGTGCCAGTTGTCGCTGCCAAGCAGCTTGCCCTCAAGGCCTCCGACGAAACGCTGTGCGTCCACGTGGTAACGCGTGGGGTTGATCTGGCTGCGGCAATTGACACTGGAGCCAGGATCGCCGGGCAGGTTGCAGGTCATGCCAAAGATGCGGCTGCCCGCAAACACGTTCACGTCTTCCCAGAACGGCACAACCTGCAGGCCATTGGCGCCCAGTGCGTTGGGGTCCGTGCCGACCACAATCACCTGACCTGCAGAATTGCGGGCCGCCACGAAATCGTTGCCGCCTACGCCATCCTTGTTGTACCCGAGTTGCACGCCGCTGTTCTGTGCATAGAGCGGTACACCCGCGGAATTCAGCGCGCGGAAGGTGTTGGACGGCGCGTAGCCCGGAATGATCACCGCCGGCTGCCCGGGCCCGGGATTCACCGCAGCGCCCGGCGTGTCGGTGAGCGACGTGCGCACGCGCAGGAAGCTTGCTTCGCCGAAGAACTTGAGCGATGGATTGATCTCGTGATGCACCTCGATGAAACCCTGGTTGCGGTTTTCGTCGGCGTTGGCGCTGGTGCCAAGTGGCGCGTTCTGCTGGCAGTTCGACGGATAGCTCACGCCCAGGCGGGTGACCGGGTTGCCGGCGGTGTTCGCCGAAGGTGCAAACAGCGCGCACAGCGGATCTGCGATGGTGGTGGCCGCCCCTGCCACCGCACCGGCAGCATTGCGGTTCGGGATCGAGTACCGGGCTGGCCAGCCGGCGAGCCGGAACGCACCGTCGATTCCCGGCCGGTCGCGAATGATCTCGTAACTCTCCCACGTGAATGGCGCGCGGTTGAAATGCTCAAACGACACCACTACGCCGGAGGTATCTGTCTGCGCACCCCACAGGCCCGACAGCCTGTAGTCGGTGGTGCTGCCGTACTCGCGCATGTCACCCTGGCCCTGCAGTTCAAACCCCTGAAAATTGCGCCGCGTGCGAAAATTGGCGACGCCGCCCACGGCATCGGAGCCGTACAGCGACGAAGCGCCATCCTTCAGCACATCGATCCGCTCGATGGCGATCTGCGGGACCAGCGAGTTGACGTCGACATTGCCCACCGTGACTGCATCACGCGCAACGCGGCGGCCATTGAGCAGCACCAGCGTGGCGTCCGATCCCAGATTGCGCAGGTTCAGGCTGCCGGAACCGTTCGACGAGCCGAGCGCACGGCCCACGGTGAAGGTGGTGTTGAAGCTGTACGGCAGCTGGGTGAGGAAGTCGGCGACCGTGCGCGGCGCGTGCGCGTCAAAGTCTTCCTTGGCGATTTCCTGCACGGGCGAGGCGGGCGTGAAGCCTTCCGTGCGCCGGATGAACGTGCCGGTGACGACGAGTTCGTCGAGCTCACTGTTTGCTCCTGCGCCGGTCTCCTGTGCAACGGCGATGGAGATCGGGCTCGCGAGCAACACCAGCCCGGAAGCCGTGATGATGGATGGCAATCTCATATTCGTATCCCCCATGTGATTTGTTGTTTTGAATTGGCGCACCAGCGGCAGATCGCAACAAGTGCACCGATCACTGAAAATATTTCCTGTCGCAGTGACTTGCGGGATTGACTGTTTTTCCAGCGCGGGATGAGAATCGCTGCGTCTATTTCATTGCTGTCACGAGAAAGAGGAATTATTCGATGCGCATCCACAGGCTTGTTTTCCCGCTGCTGGCGCTGTTTGGCGTCGTGGCCAGCGCGCATCACTCCACGGCGAATTTCGATCGCAACAAGGAGCAGACCATCAGCGGCACGGTGACCTACTTCGGTTTCACCAACCCGCATTCGTTCATCGACATCACCGTGACCGACGCGGCCGGCAAGGCCGGCAACTACAAGGTGTTCACGCCGGGGCGGGTGCTGCTGGTCAGATACGACTGGAAGCCGGGCGACCTGAAGGCCGGCGACAATGTCACCGTCACAGGCTTTGCCGACCGCACTGACGCGCATTTCATGTACCTGTCGCGCATCCGCTTCGCCAGCGGCAAGGAGTGGGTGCGCGGGCAGCAGATTCCCGAGTAGGCGTGCCGTCGTTACTGGCGCCACGGGACGGTGCTCGGTGAGCCCTGCAGGTTCTGGTCCCAGATATCCTGCTGGCACAGGTATTCGCCCACTTCGATGTCCGGCGACCATTTGTAGACCATGCGGAAAGACACCGGCTGAGTGAGCACCACCGGATCGATGATGCTGATGTCGTTGCGCAGCTGTTTCTGCCCGGACTCGTCCTTGCCCATTGACCAGCGCTCCACGATGCGGCGCGCATTGCTCACGGGTGGATCGCCCCTCGGCTGGCCGGCACCTTCGCGCCGCAGCTGCGCAGTCTCGACCACGAGCGTGTCGTTTTCCCAGTGCCCACGGGAGTGTCCCATCGGCGTAGGCAATGCCTCCAGTGACGCGCCGCGCGCCGCTCCGATCGGAATGCGCCGCACGTTGCCGTAGATCTCGAAGAACATCGTCATGCGCGCGGGCGTGAACAGGATCTCGAAGGGATACTGCGCAAACAGCCGCACCGGGTAAGGCATCGGTTCTGGAATGCAGGAGGCATTGGCGTCATCCACGGTCGGATCGATGGGCCCGTGCTGCGCGCGGTAGCGGTCACGGGCTGCCAGGGCCTCCGGGCGAAGTGGCCACTCCTGCGGTGGTCGCCCACTGCGGCGACTGTCGGGGAGCCACACGCCGGCCATTTCACGGGCAACTGCGGGGTGTTCTGCGGCATGCGTGGCAGTGGCAATCGTTGCCAGACCCATTGCGACACAGTTTGCCATCAGCATGCGGCAGTTCATTTCGCACCTGCCGTGGCAGGAGCCGCCGCTTTGCGCGCGGCGGCGTGTTCCGTCAGTCGATGGCGCCACAACTGGTCGATCCACAATCTCTCGGAACATTGGCCTTCGGCAAACTGCGCATCGGTTGCGTACGCGAAGACGCGGCGCAGTCGCACCGGCTCGCGAAAACTGGCGGGATCATCCAGCACCAGATCGTCAATGAGGATGCGACCCCGCTTTGCGTCGGTGCCGAGGTGCCAGCGTTCGCGCAGTCGCAGCTGCCCACTGTGCGTGAGGCCGCTGCCATGCAGGATGGCCTGCGGCTCCATCTCCGTCGTCTCGACGATCAGCGCGTCGCCCTCGAAATGACCGCGGGAGGTGCCGAGCCAGGTGGGCAGGCGATCCGGATCTGCAGGTTTCGCGGGCACGTTCAGGTAGACGCGCCGCGTTTCGACATTCAGCAGGTTGGGCTGGAATATGAAGTACACGCGGTCTGGCGTCTGCAGCACTTCCATCGGACTCGCGCCCGCCAGCGTATTGCGTGGGGTGCCCAGCGGCATGCAGAAGCCCGTTGGTTCATCGCGGTCCGGATCGAACGCACCAAAGCGCGCCTGTGCCGCATCCGTGAGCGGCAGCGGCTCGGGCCATGGCGTCGAGAGGGCTTCAACCGGGAGCCATGTGCCGCCGAGGTCGGGCGTCGCGGCCAGCGCAACCCCACATGCCAGGCCAGCGACCGTTGCCGCGATGCCGCGCCACGTTTTGTGCTGCATCCTTCCCCCCCCTGTTCGTTGCGCGCCTGTTCCGCAGGTCTCGTCAGTTGCTGATCAGTCGAATCGCAGCGGCACGCGCAATGCACCGATCTCCGGAAACCGCGTCGTTACCACCGGTCCATTCAGCGTGAAGCCGCCGGGCGTGAGTGCCAGCAGTTCTTCCAGTGCCACCCGCATCTCGAGCCGCGCCAGTGGTGCACCCACGCACATATGCGGTCCCCTGCCGAACGCGACGGAATCCTTCATGTTCGGGCGGTCGAGACGGAAGCTCGAGCCATCCGGGAACACGTCGTCGTCGCGATTGGCGGAGGCATAGACCAGTGCAATGGGCTCGCCGGCGGGAATGGTCCGGCCATGTAGCGTCACATCGGTGCGCGCGGTGCGGGCGAAGCCGCGGTAAGGCGTGTAGAGGCGCAGGAACTCTTCGGTGGCCGCCTCAGAAAGTGCCGGATTGTTGCGCAGGTGGGTCTGCATCTCCGGATCCCGGGCCAGATGCACTGAGATGGATCCAATCATCACCGTCGGCGCAATGATGCCCACGACCAGCACCTGCCGGATCGTGCCCACGATCATCTCTTCGGGCAGCGGCTCCCCGTTGACCCGCGCGGCCAGCAGGGCGCTGGTCGCGTCCTGGTCCACTGGCAGCGGATTGCGCTTGCGGTCGGCCAGCACGTTGCGCGCCATTTCATAGAGACGCAGGCTGGTCTGTTTGGTGCCGGCTTCGTCATTCGACTGCACGGCGATGTTGTAGCGGCGGCCCACCTCGGCCAGCTCGTCGGCCTGCTCACGCGGCAGGTTCATCCACGCGTTGAACACGCGGATGGGCATGCGCGAGGAGAATTCCTCGCAGATATCGCCGCCACCCTTGGCCACCATGTGGCCCAGCAGTTCGCGGCAAATGTCGCGGATTACTGGCTCAAATCGCGCCACGCGCTGTGCCGACAGCAGCGGTGTCAGCGCACGGCGGTAGGGCGTGTGCTCCGGCGGATCCAGGTGCAGCGGCGGCCGGCGGCCCGTGAAGGCCACCTTTGGAACCACATTCTGCTTCGACGTGATGTACAGATCGCTGTCGATGGCGGCGCTGGCCACGTCGGCGTACTTCATCAAGGCCCAGAAGCCGCCCCAGGCATCGCTGTGGGCGACGGGACATTCGCCCCGCAGCCGCGCGTAGTCGACATGCGGGCTGTCGAAGTCTTCGGGTGCCAGTGGATCGAAGTCCTGGGTCATGGTTGGCGAGTATAGGTACGCATGCAAGCGCTTGCAGGGCTTTTTTTCCGGGCGCGGGAGTGTTGCACTGTCCGCCCATGACCAATCCCCCAGCGACCATCCCAAAGCTCGAAGACGTCGCCCTGCGGGCGGGTGTGTCAACCGCCACGGTTTCCCGCTTCTACAACAATCCCGCAATCGTCGCGCCGGCTACGGCAGCGCGCATCCGGGCGGCCATCGACGCCACCGGCTATGTGCCGAACCTGCTGGCCGGCGGGTTGGCGTCGAATCGCAGCCGGCTGGTGGCGGTGCTGGTTCCGGAGATCGCACAGTCCATCTTCAATGACACCATCGAGGCGATGACTGCTGAGCTCTCGCTCGATGGCCATGTGGTGATGCTCGGTCTTACCGGCACGGGCAATGCCCGCATGCCGCAGCTGATCGATGCCGCGCTGTCGCGGCGCGCCGATGCCATGATCCTCACCGGCATCATCACCGACGCAGCCACCCGCGAGCGGCTGCGCCAGCGCACGGTGACGGTGATCGAAACCTGGGGCATGCCTGAGGATCCCATCGACATTGCAGTGGGCTTCTCGCATCTGGCCGTGGGTCGGGACGTTGCCCGC
The DNA here is from genome assembly GCA_039918755.1 of Steroidobacteraceae bacterium. Taxonomy (GTDB): domain Bacteria; phylum Pseudomonadota; class Gammaproteobacteria; order Steroidobacterales; family Steroidobacteraceae; genus ZC4RG30. Next base: position 895 of record JBDSGY010000021.1, on the reverse strand, counting down.
TTTCTCCATGGCCGCGGTTATACGCGGCCGATGCTGGCGGTGGCCGAGGGCGCGCGCGCGCGGCAGCGACGCGACGGCTTTCTCGAGGAATGGCGCAACACCGGGCACAAGCCGGCGGTGGTGATCGATGTGCCGCTGCCAACTCGTTTTGGCCATTCACGGCTGGTATGGCGGCAACTGGCGCAGCTGGATCCACTGCCCGACGTGATCGTGTGCGGGTCCGACGTGCTGGCCCAGGGCGTGATGATCGAAGCGCAGGCGGCCGGCATCCGCGTGCCCGATCAACTGGCGGTGGTGGGCTTCGGCAACATGGCCATCGCCGGCGACATGCGGCCGTCGATCACCACGGTGGACGTGGATGGCGCGCGCATCGGCCGCGAGGCGGTGGCGGTGCTTCGGCGGCGTGCGTCGGGTGAGCGCATCGTGCAGAAGGTGATCGACGTTGGTTTCCGGCTGATCGCGCGCGAGAGCGCCTGAGTCTCGCGCGGATGCTTCAGCCTCGCGGCGCGGCCTGACTTCGCGCGAACTTCGGTGCGAGGGTAAGCAGCAGGATGGCAGCGAGCAGCAGCGCAGCGCCGCCCAGTTCCGTATGCGTTGGGCTCGGCTGCCCCCAGATCCAGTGCAGGACGAATGCCGCCGCAAGGCCTGCGAGCAGGCTGGAAGATCTTTCCAGAGGCACGCAATAGCTGTTCTCGCGCGGGCTGAGCAGGATGATGGCAGCGAACACGGAAATGATGGTCAGTGTGAATCCACCCCCGGCCAGCAGCGGGAAAACACGGTCCCCCCAGGCACGCGTGAAGCCCCAGGCCAGTTCATCCGACTGTGCCCCAAAGCCCACCCATGACACCGCCGCCAGCGCCACGATCGACATCGGCAGGGCGATGAGTTTCTCCTC
>JBDSGY010000020.1:0-13039 GCA_039918755.1 Steroidobacteraceae bacterium | reverse complement strand
AAGGGCGATAGCGCGAGAATGCCGACGACGCTGCGCCTGAAGTTCGGTGCATGTCGGTTGACGGTATCGATAATGAGATCCGCTGCTATCTGCCGTTCGCTCTCCCAGCTGCGTCCATCCGGCAACGTGGGGGCGAAATGCTGGCAGAAAAGGCTCGCCACGTGCATGCCGGCAGGCGCCAGCGAATGGTCGACCGTACTGGGAATCAGCATCTCGACCACCGGTTCGCGCGACATGCCGGCAAGCCGCGCATCGGCATGGGCCCGGTCCATGTATGCAAGGGTTGGGGCGATGAGGATGCCGGAGCGATGGATATCACTTCCCGCCGCACCACTGCGATCGAACTGCGGCAGCTCCGACAGCGCCACATTCATGCGGAAGCTGGCGGACCCGCAGCGATAGCGCTGCATGCGTTCGCGCACGTCGGGATCCACGTCCTCGGGCGCCAGCAGGTTCAGATAGAGGAAGCGCGGATTCACATTGGCAACGATGCGGTGCGCGCGCACTACGCGACCATCCGCCAGTTCGATGCCACACGCCTGACCTTTCTCCACCACGATGCGGCGCACCGGCTGGTCCACTTCGATGCGTGCACCATGCGCCGTCGCCTCGCGTGCCATGGCCTGCGTGATCGCACCCATGCCGCCGATGGCGTGGCCCCAGATGCCGGGTTTGCCGTGCACCTCGCCGAAGGCGTGGTGCAGCAGCACATAGGCGCTGCCCGGGGTGTAGGGGCTGGCGTAATTGCCGACCACGGCGTCGAAACCGTAGGCTGCCTTGATGCCCGGATCCTCGAACCAGCCATCGAGCAGATCGCCGGCGCTGCGCGTGAACAGTTCGTGCACCACGCGTTGGGTCGCCAGCGGAAGCGCGCGGAAGCGGCGGCCTACCGACAATGCCGACCACAGGTCGCCGAAGCGGCGCAGGTCGGTGGGTGGTGTGGTGAGCAGCAGGTCCTTCAGCAACGCGACGCCTGCATCGAGTTGCGCGGTGAAGGCGAGGTGGCGTTCCGCATCGCGGGGTGAGCGTGCCGCGAGCGCGCGGCGGGTGTCGGCACCGGTGGGGCCGATGCGCAGGCCGCGGTCGGCGCCTTCCACTACATAGTTGAGGAGCGGCCGTTCCACCACCCGCAGCCCGTGCTCGGCCAGCTTCAGGTCGCGGATCACCTGCGGATGCAGCAGGCTCACCGTGTAGCTGGCGGTGGAGTTGCGGAAGCCGGGGTGGAACTCCTCGGTGACGGCGGTGCCGCCAAAGATGGAGCGGCGCTCGAACACGGTGACCGAAAGGCCGGCCTGGGCAAGGTAAGCCGCGCAGGTCAGCCCGTTGTGGCCGGCGCCAATGATGGCCACGTCCAGAATCCGGTCCCGGGATTTCATGATTTGCAAACCGCGGCGGGGAGCTGTATATACTCACAGTGCACTGTATGGAAACCCAGCCACGGAAGACCCAAGCATGCCCGACACCGATCTAACACCTCGCCAGACCGAGATTCTGCGGCTCATCCAGCGCGCGGTCCAGGACACCGGCATGCCGCCCACGCGCAAGGAAATCGCTGACGAACTGGGCTTCCGGTCGCCCAATGCCGCCGAAGAACATCTGCGCGCGCTGGCCCGCAAGGGCGTCATCTCGCTGCTGCCGGGTTCCTCGCGCGGCATCCAGCTCAAGGATTCGCTGCGCGAGCAGCCGGGCCTGCCACTCATCGGCCGGGTGGCCGCCGGCAGTCCCATCCTTGCCGAAGAAAACATCGAAGATCATCTGTCCATCGATCCTTCCGTGTTCAACGTGCGGCCACATTACCTGCTGAAGGTGGTGGGCATGAGCATGAAAGACGCCGGCATCCTCGATGGCGACCTGGTGGCCGTGCATCGCACGCCCAATGTGCGCAACCGGCAGATCATCGTCGCGCGGCTCGATAACGAGGTGACGGTCAAGCGCTACCGCCAGGAAGGCACCGTGGTCTGGCTGCTGCCCGAGAACGAAGACTTCGAACCCATCAAGGTCGACCTCAAGCAGCAGTCCATGCTGATCGAAGGTGTGGTGGTGGGTGTCATCCGGCGCGGCAAGGGCATGGGCCTTTGAAGTCCGCTGCGGAGGCCGCGTGGAAAAGACCGACCTCCGCAAGGAGCTCAAACAGTTCTACCGGCCGTCTGCGAAGACCATTACCGAGGTGCAGGTTCCGCCGTTCCGATACCTGATGATCGATGGCAGGGGCGATCCGAACACGTCCATCGACTATGCCGCCGCGGTAGAGGCCCTGTTTTCGGTTTCCTACACCGCAAAGTTCATGCTCAGGAAAGCCGCTGAAAAACGCGACTATGCCGTGATGCCACTCGAAGGGCTGTGGTGGGCCCACGACCTGGGCGCATTCCAGATGGGCGACAGGGCGAACTGGCAGTGGACCATGATGATCATGCAGCCACACTTCGTGCCGGATGCCGTGCTGCAGGCAGCCATGAGAGAAGTCACGGCGAAGAAGCAGTCGCCCGGCGTTGCAAAGCTGCGCATCGAGATTTTTGAAGAAGGCCTCTGCGCGCAGACGCTGCATGTCGGGCCGTTCACTGCCGAAGGGCCCGTGATCGAACGGCTGCATGCCCATATCGAGGCGCGCTCGGGGCTGCGCGGCAAGCATCACGAAATCTATCTGACGGATATCAGGCGCGCCGATCCCTCCAGATGGAAGACGGTGATCCGTCAACCCATGAGATGAGTCCATGTCCGAGACGCTCAAACACAGTCAGCTCCAGGCGCTGCTGCAGCATCCTTCGCTGTGGCGGGGGCGGGGTGCGGCCACCGTCGCGGGCATTCCCACTGGATTTTCCGCACTCGATGCCGCGTTGCCCGGCGGTGGCTGGCCGCGCTGTGGTGTGGTGGAAATCCTCACTGCCGGCAGCGGCTTCGGTGAGCTGACGCTGTGGGCACCGCTGGTCGCGCAATTCACCCGCGCTGAAACCGCGCGCTGGTGCACCTTCGTTGCGCCGCCCTTCGAACCTTTCGCACCTGCGTGGAGTGCGCGCGGCGCAAGGCTCGACCGTCTGCTGGTCGTGCGTGCACCGCAACCCCTGTGGGCCCTGGAACAATGCCTCCTGTCCGGTGCCTGTGCCATCGGTTTTGCATGGCCACAGCAGGCCAGCATGACGGAACTGCGCCGGCTCGCGCTGGCCGCCGAGCGTGGCGCTTCGATGGGTGTGCTGATCCGCCCATTGCGCGCTGCGGCGGAGCACAGCGTGGCAGTGCTGCGCATCGCGTTGACACGCAGTGCCACCCATCTGCGCCTGCAGTTGCTCAAGGGTCGTGGTCTGGCGCCACGCATCATCGAACTGCTCCTCCCATGAACCGCCAGCAGCAACGGCTGGATCTGGATGCACCACTGCAGCCGGTTGCGAAGGTGCCACTGCGCGTACGCGAAGTGGCGCTCCGCGAGTTGCCAGCGCCTGCGGCCGCGCGTGAACTCTGGGCTGCGGTGCAGCTGGGCACGCTGCTGCCCAATGCGGATGAAGCCGGGAACAAGGTTTTTCCGGCAGCGCTCACCGCGCTGGTGCAGCGCGCGCATTCCTTCACTTCGCGCGTGGTACTGGAATCGCCGGATGCCATGCTGCTGGAACTGGCCGGCAGCCAGCGCCTGTTCGGTGGCCTGCCCGCATTGCTCGCCGCGCTGCGGGCGGCCTTTCCCCGTCCCCTGCAGCTGGCCATGGCGCCCACGCCGCTGGCAGCGGTGCTGCTGGCGCGCGCCGGACGCAATTGCTGCATCACCAGCCCCGCACGGTTGCAGGGACGCCTTGCGCCGCTGCGGCTGGCGCATCTGCACTGGCCGGAAGAAGAACTGCGGCGTCTGGAAAACATGGGGGTAGCCACGCTGGGCGAACTGCTGCGCCTGCCGCGCGCCGGCCTCGCGCGGCGCATCGGTCCCGAACGCCTGCGCCAGCTCGACCGGCTCACCGGTCTGCGCGCCGATCCGCGGGTCGCCATCCCGCAGCCGGAGCGCTTCACGCAACGCGTCGATTCCGACCATGAGACCGTGGATCGCGAACGCCTGGTGAGCACGTTGCAGCCCGTGCTCGACCGGCTCGAGGATTTCCTGCGCGCCCGCCAGCGCGGCATCCTGGTGCTGCGCCTGACGCTGCATTTCCGCCGTGCAGAAGCAATGCCCTGCCTACTGCGGTGCGTGGTGCCCGAATATCGGGCGGCCCGTTTTGCAGCATTGCTGGCCGCCAGACTCGAGGCCCTTGCGCTGCCCGGGCCGGTGCGGCGCATGGAACTGGCAGCGGGCCGCATGCAGCGTTTTGTCGCTGCCAGCGGCGAGCTGTGGACGCCTGGCGAACATGGTGGCAGCGCTGCGGCGGCCCAGTCACCCGAGTTCCTGCAGACGCTGATGGCGCGGCTCGGTGAGCGCGCCGTCCATGGACTCGCCGCGGTGGCCGAGCACCGTCCCGAACGGCAATGGCAGGTCTGCTGGCCAATGGAAGCGGGCGCCGATGCAACGGCATGCGCCGCCGCCACACAACGGCCGCTGGGACTGATGGCAACGCCGCTGCCGCTCGAAACACTCTGCGATGCCACCGGACGAGTGCGGCGGCTGCTGCACGAGGGGCGTGATCTGGCGCTGGTCAGCGGACCGGAGCGCATCGAATCCGGATGGTGGGATGGCGCCGATGTGGCGCGCGATTACTACATCGCGCGCGCCGACGATGGTGCGCAATGGTGGATCTTCCGTGAATGCGCCTCGCCGCGCCGCTGGTTCGTGCATGGATGCTTCACCTGAGGGCGGCGGGGAAGCAGAGGCCGTGCTTCCCGATTACGCCGAGCTGCATTGCCTCAGCAACTTCAGTTTCCTGCGGGGAGCTTCGCATGCGCGCGAACTGATCGGGCGCGCGCAGGCCCTGGGCTACTGCGCGGTCGCGCTCACCGATGAGTGTTCCATGGCAGGGGTGGTGCGCGCGCACATGGCGGCAAAGGCAGCGAAGCTGTCGCTGATCATCGGCGCCGAATTCACGCTCCACTGCGGTTTGAAGTTTGTGGCACTTGCCGCCACCCGGCGCGGCTATGGACAGATCTGCCAGTTGATCACGCGCGGCCGACGTGCGGCGCCCAAGGGTTCCTACCAGCTGTCACGCGACGATCTTGCTGCCTGCGTTCCTGCTCCTGCCCCTGCGGCGGAGGCCGATTGCCTGCTGATCTGGCGGCCGGATATGGAGGCAACGCAGGCCAGCGAGCAGCAGGGGCGCTGGCTTGCGGGGCGCTATCCCGGCGCGCTGTGGCTGGGTGTGAGCCTGCTGCGCTCCGGGCGCGATGCCGCGCTGCTGCGCGAATCGCAGCAGCTTGCAGCGCGCCTTGGCATCGCCTGCGTAGCCTGCGGCGATGTGCACATGCATGAGGCCGCGCGGCGCCCATTGCAGGACACGCTGACCGCCATCCGTCACGCCATGCCGCTGAGGCAGGCGGGCCAGCGACTGTTTCCCAATGGCGAACGACATCTGCGGGCGCGGCAGGAACTCATGCGTCTCTATCCCGCAGCGCTGCTGCAGCAGAGCGTGGCAATTGCTGCACGCTGCCACTTCTCGCTGGATGAACTGCGCTATCAATATCCGCACGAGATCGTCCCCACGGGCGAAACGCCCACTGCCTATCTGCGCCGCCTGACGGAAGAGGGCGCCGCCGAACGCTGGCCCCACGGCGTGCCGGCTGCAGTGCGCGCACTGATCGACAAGGAACTGGAAATCATCGCGGCGCTGCAATACGAGCCGTTCTTCCTCACCGTTTACGACATCGTCCGCTATGCGCGCGGCGAGAAGATCCTGTGCCAGGGCCGCGGCTCGGCCGCCAACTCCATCGTCTGCTACTGCCTCAAGGTGACGGCAGTGGGTCCAGACCAGCTCAGCATGCTGTTCGAGCGCTTCGTCTCGAAGGAACGCGATGAACCGCCCGATATCGACGTGGACTTCGAAAACGCGCGCCGCGAGGAAGTCATCCAGTACATCTACAGAAAATACAGCCGCGAGCGGGCGGCACTGGCAGCCACCGTCATCACTTACAGCGCGCGCAGCGCCGTGCGCGATCTGGTGCGCGTGCTGGATATCGACGCCGCCACGCACAAGGCGCTGCTCAGCGCCCTGCGCGGCTGGCATGGCCATCACGTCGACGTGGACAAGCTGCGCGCTGCCGGCGTCGACCTGCAGGCGCCGCAGGTGGTGCTGCTGCTGCAGCTTGCTGCCGACCTCGTGGGCTTTCCCCGGCATCTGTCGCAGCATGTGGGCGGCTTCGTGATCTCCGAGGGGCCGCTGGCGGAGCTGGTGCCAGTGGAAAATGCCACCATGCCCGAGCGCACGGTCATCCAGTGGGACAAGGACGACCTCGAAGACCTGAAACTGCTGAAGGTGGATGTCCTGGCGCTCGGCATGCTCACCGCGGTGCGCAAGAGCTTCGATCTCATCGCGGATTTCCATGGGACCACACGCCTGGAGCTGGCGGATATCCAGCCGGATGATCCGGCCGTGTACGACATGATCTGCAAGGCCGACACCATCGGCGTGTTCCAGATCGAATCCCGCGCGCAGATGTCGATGCTGCCGCGGCTGCGGCCGCGCATCTACTACGACCTGGTGATCGAAGTGGCCATCGTCAGGCCGGGACCTATCCAGGGAAATATGGTGCATCCCTATCTGCGTGGTCGCAGCGATCCCGCACTGGTCACCTACCCGCAGGAAGCACTGCGCCCCGTGCTGGAACGCACCTGCGGCGTGCCGATCTTCCAGGAGCAGGTGATGCAGATCGCGATGGTGGCCGCAGGCTTCACGCCGGGTGAGGCGGACCAGCTGCGCCGCGCGATGGCCGCGTGGAAAAGACGCGGCGGCATGGAAAGCTTTGAACAGAAACTTCTCGATGGCATGCGCAGCCGCGGTTACACCGACACCTTCGCGCGGCAGATCATCGAGCAGATCCGCGGCTTCTCCGATTACGGTTTTCCCGAGGCGCATGCCGCAAGCTTTGCCCTGCTGGCCTATGTGTCGTCCTGGCTGAAGCACCACCATCCCGCTGCCTTCACCGCCGCGCTGCTCAACAGCCAGCCCATGGGTTTCTACCAGCCGGCGCAGCTGCTGCGTGATCTGCGCGACCACAAGGTCGAAGTGCGTCCGGTGGATGCGCGCGTCAGCGATGTCGACTGCACGCTGGAGCCCGGTGTTGACGGACAGCCGGTACTGCGACTGGGCCTGGCCTGCGTGCGCTCACTCAACCATGCCGCGCGCGAGCGCATCATGGCGGCGCGGCGCATGGCGCCGTTCGAGAGCTTCAAGGACCTGGGTGACCGGGCGCAGCTGTCCCGTCGTGACATGGAGGCGCTGGCCGCAGCCGGTGCGCTGGCCGGCTTCGATGAGCATCGCCATCTGGCCTTCTGGCGCGTGGCCGGCTACCTGCCGCGACTGCCCACGGCCCCCGATGCCGCGCACGAAGGGGCGCAGCCGCTGCTGCGGTTGCCCACCGAGGCCGAGAACATCTTCGCCGACTACGGCGCGCTCGGCTTCACGCTGGGCAGGCATCCACTGGCGCTGCTGCGCGAACGCCTGGCAGCGGCAAGCGTGCTCAATGCCGAACAACTGCAGGAACAGGTCAACGGCGCCGAAGTGCGGGTGGCGGGGCTGGTCACCACGCGGCAGCGGCCACAGACCGCCAGTGGCGTCACCTTCGTGACGCTGGAAGACGAATCCGGCCAGATCAACGTGCTGGTATGGCGCAAGCTCGGCAGGCAGCGCAACGACGTGCTGGTGGGCGCGCGTCTGATGGAGGTGCGCGGCGAACTGCAGCGCGAAGCGGGCGTCACGCATGTGATCGCGCGCGACCTGATCGACCGTTCAGCGCTGATCGGCACGCTGCAGTTCGGCATCCACGAGTTTCACTGAAGGCCGCAGGCGATAGTGCAGCAGGCGTTTGCTGTCAGTGGTGCTGGTGAGCTGCAGCCATTCGCCGCTGGCGGAATACCACAGGTCAATGCTGAGTTTTTCGCCACGCAGGCGGCGGTGCGTGGCGCGCACCGGCACGCCGCGCACCTGGATGGTCTCCTCCCCCAGCAGCTCGAAGCGCACCAGATCGATGCCGCCGGTCTGCGGATTGAGCAGTTCCCGCCGCTGCAGCAGGCGCGCCGGATCCCAGTAGGCGTAACTCATCACGCAATCCGTCTGCACAGCCCGTGATTCGGGTCGAACCAGCCTGAAGGCGCGCTCACTGGCACGCCCGGCCACGGCCACCTGCCTGCCATTGTCGTCGGTGGTCGATTCGATGCTGCGCAGGCACCCCGACTGCCATTGCTCGCTGTTGCGATGCCGGTAGCGATAGGCGCGGATTCCCAGCAGGCGCACTTCGAAGTCCGCTTTGCTCTCCACCTGCGTGCCGCCTGCGTCGTCGCTGCGGATCTCAAAGCGATGTCCGCCGATGGGCTTCTGATCGAGGAATACGTCGAAGTCCAGCACGGTTGCGTCGGCCATGGCGCCAGCCGCAGGTGACAGCCCCGCCAGCGCCGCCAGCAGGATGGGCAAGAGGGTGGTCACATGAAATCCGCGCATACCCGTCATACGCCCCGCCGCTGGAACCGGATGCAGCATCGGCAAAAAGTTGGTGGAGGGGATGCCAGCGACCGTGCCGCCCGGCGACAATGGCCGCAATGAGTTCCGCCGCCTTTCCTTTCAGCAGATCGCAGCCCGGCACAGTCGGGCAGGAAATGTTCGCTGCAGCGCTGCGCGACTGCGCGCTACACCAGGTCCCGGCACTGCACCGACTCTATGACCTGACCGCGGCAGAGATGCTCGGCCTGCTGGTGCAGATGCTGGGCGACAGGGAGGAGGCCGAGGCACTGCTGCAGCAGGGTTATCTCGCCGTCTGGCAACAGGCCCCCTCGTTCAATCCAGCGCGGTGCAGTCCGCGTGCATGGCTGCTCTCGGTGTTCCGGCAGCAGGCCATCGACCATCTGCGCGCCCGGCACATGCCGGCTGGCGAAGTCGACGCCGCCGTGAGGCTCGCAGACGCGGTTCTGGGCGAGGGGGAATCACCGCAGGGGCGGCGTCTGCTGCGTCTGGCATTTCTGACCGGGCGAACTCCCCCCGAATTGGCACGGGCACTGGGCCTATCCGCCGCCGAGGTGCGCAGCGGCATTCGCCAGGCGTTGCTCGCGCACCCGGAACCCGCCCCGTGAAGTTGCAGGGGCGCGCATTGGAGCATGTGGCGGGAGCCTATGCCCTCGGCATCTTGAGCCAGCGGGCAAGACGGCGCTTTGAAGCACTGCTGCAGCAGGACCTGGCCGTGCGCCGCAGTGCGCAGCGATGGGATGAGCGACTGGCCGGACTTGCACCGCCACTGCCACCGGTGCGGCCGCCAGACGCGGCCTGGGCGCAGATCGAGGCGCGCATTGCGCCTGCACCCAGGGCGGGCTTTCTGTCTCGCCAGCGGTGGACCGTGCTGGCAGCGCTGGTGCTGGTGGCGTCGGTGGTGGCGCTGGTGCGCAGCAGGAGCTAGGCGGTCGACCGACGGCGCGAGAGGCGCGGTTCGTCGATGTCGTAGTCTTCGAAATCCGAGGTGAGCTCCGCGGTGCGCCGTTGCTCGGCCAGCAGTTCGAGCTTGCGCCACGCGGGCACGCCATTCTTGGCAGCGCCGCGCTTGCGGGCGTGATCCATTTCCTTGGTGAGTCGCGCAAGGTCGACTTCATCGCCCCCCTCGATGTCCAGGGCGTCGTCGTCGGCGTCGTCGAACTCTTCTGCTTCCTGTTTCTCGCTCATGACCGTCCGCTCATGAAAGGAATCGAAACTGTTCAGCAAATATCGGCTGGGGAAATTTATACCTCAGTGGATCAGCGAGTTCATCTGGAAAATTGGTAACAACATCGCAAAAACGATACCAATCACAAAAACTCCCATGCCGACGATGAGGAGGGGGCCCAACAGGCTGACCAGCGCGGTCAGCAACCCGTCGAGTTCGCGTTCCTGGCTCTGCGCCGCGCGCTCCAGCATGGTGTCCAGCTGGCCGCTGGATTCGCCGCTGGAGATCAGGTGGATGGTCATCGGCGGGAACAGCCGGCTGGCCGCCAGCGAACGGCCGATGGGTGCGCCCTCGCGCACGCGCATCGTTGCCGTGGCAACGGCGTCACGCATGGGCGGGTTGGTGATCACCTCGCCGGCAATGCGCAGCGCATCGAGCACCGGCACGGCGCTGCCGGTCAGGATGCTCAGCGTGCGGGTGAAGCGGGCAGTATTGAAGCCGCGCACGATGCGGCCGATGATGGGCAGTCCCAACTGCAAGCGGCCGAAACGGCTGCGCACTGCAGGCTTCTTCATCTGCTGGATGACCAGCCACACCAATGCCGCGAAGCCCACCACCATCCACACGCCCCAGGCGCGTATGAATTCACTGACAGCGATCAGCACCTTGGTCGCCAGCGGCAGCTGCGCGCGATAGCTGTCGAAAACATCGACCACCTTCGGCACCACATACACCAGCAATATCGACACGATGATGAAGCACATCACGGTCAGCGCGATGGGATACAGCATGGCGCCCAGCACTTTCTGCCGCAGCACCTCACGGTTCTCGGTGTAATCAGCGAGCCGTTCCAGCACATCGTCCAGATGGCCGGCCTGCTCGCCGGCCGCGACCGTCGACCGATAGATTTCCGGGAACACGCGCGGGAATTCACCCAGGCCATCGGCCAGCGGGTGTCCTTCCATCACCTTGGCGCGCACCCCCAGCAGCACCCGCTGGACCCGCTGCTTCTCGCTCTGCTGCGAGACCGCCAGCAGCGCCTCCTCAAGCGGCAGGCCAGCGCGGGACAGCGTCGCGAGCTGGCGGGTCAGCAGCGACAGCTCCGTGGCCGACACGCCGCCGCCGATCGAAAACGATTTCTTGCGCTTTTCTTCCTGGCGGGCGAGTTCGTTGACACTCACCGGCAGCAATTGCTGCTCGCGCAGCTGGCCGCGCACATGACGTGCGGTGTCGCCCTCCATCACGCCACGGCGCTCCTTGCCACTGGCGTCCAGTGCGGTGTATTCGAAGGCGCCCATGCTTGAGGTCCGGGTCAGTCTTCGCGCGTCACGCGCAGCACTTCTTCGACGGTGGTGTCGCCATGCAGGATCTTGGCGCGACCATCGTCGCGTATTGATGGCGTGAGCTTGCGCGCATGGCGTTCCAGGTCCTGTTCCGACGCGCCGTCGTGGATCATCGTGCGCATCTGGTCGTCCACCTGCACCAGCTCATAGATGCCCATGCGGCCACGATAGCCGTTGCCGGTATCACGACCCGGTCGCCAGATCTGCGGAGCGGGTTCGTCGGGCGACACATTCAGCAGGCGACGCTCATAGTCGCTCGCCGTTGCGGCCACGCGTGTCTCCGGATTCAGTACGCGCACGAGCCGCTGCGCCACCACACCGATCAGGCTCGAAGACAGCAGGAATGGCTCGATGCCCATGTCCCGCAGCCGCGTGATCGCGCCGACGGCGGTATTGGTATGCAGCGTGGACAGCACCAGATGGCCGGTGAGACTGGCCTGCACGGCGATCTGGGCGGTTTCCAGGTCGCGGATTTCGCCCACCATCACCACGTCCGGATCCTGGCGCAGGATGGCGCGCAGCCCGCGCGCGAAGGTCATGTCCACCTTCGTGTTCACCTGGGTCTGGCCGATACCGTCGATGTAGTACTCGATCGGATCCTCGACGGTCATGATGTTGCGGGTGTTGTCGTTCAGGCGCTCCAGCGCCGAATACAGAGAGGTAGTCTTGCCGGAACCGGTGGGTCCGGTGACCAGCAGGATGCCGTGCGGCTTGTGGATCAGCTCGTCCACCATCTCCCGGGTGCGCGCATCCATGCCGAGGCTTTCAAGGTCCAGCCGGCCGGCCTGCTTGTCCAGGATACGCAGCACCACGCGTTCGCCGTGGCCTGATGGGATGGTGGAGACGCGCACGTCGACGGCACGGCCCGCGATGCGCAGGCTGATGCGACCATCCTGTGGCAGCCGCTTTTCCGCGATATCGAGCTTCGACATGACCTTGATGCGCGACACCACCAGCGGCGCCACCGCGCGCTTGGTCTGCAGCACTTCGCGCAGCACGCCGTCGACGCGGAAGCGCACCACCAGCCGGTTCTCGAACGGCTCCACATGGATGTCCGAGGCGTTCTCGCGCACGGCCTGGCCGAGCACGGCGTTGATCAGCCGGATGATCGGTGCATCGTCATCGCTTTCGAGCAGGTCCGCCTGCTCCGGCAGGTCCTGCGCAAGATGCGCAAGATCGGTGTCGCCTTCCAGGCCGCCCACCATCTGCAGCGAAGCTCCACCGCCTTCGTAGGTCACCCGCAGCAGCCGGTCGAAATCCTCGTCACCGACCCGTTCCAGTCGCAGCGGCAGCCGCAGCATGCGGCGCGCTTCCGCCACTGCGCTGGCGGTGGCATCACGGCGCAGGGCGCACACCGCAACACCTTCCTGCAGCTCGCGCAGCACCACGCCAAAGCGCTTCGCAAAGGCGAAGGGCAGGTTGCGCCCCGGTGCGATCAGGATGTCGGCGCTGGCATTCACGGCCTGGTCGGTTCCACCGGCTTGGTGGTGGCGGCGGGCGCTGCCGGCGTCACCGGAGGCGCAGGCAGCGGCGTCGCTGGCGGCAGTACCGGTGGGTTGTCGAAGGGCAGCAGCGGGAACAGCTCTTTCTGGTTGTTCTGCAGGCGCTGTGCGTCGCGGATCACGTTGTACTTGGCGTTGCTCTCGACCTGCGCCTGGTAGCTGTCGGTGATGATCTTCGGGCGGATGAACACCATCAGGTTCGATTGTTCGCGTTTGCCATTGCGGGACTTGAATGCTTCGCCGATCAGCGGGATGCGACCGAGGAACGGCACGCGGCTCTCGCCAGTGATCTTGCTGTCACGGATCAGGCCGCCCACCACTACGGTGCCGCCGTTTTCCACGAGCACGGTAGTCTTGAATGCACGCTTGTTGGTGATGGCGCTGCCGGCATCACCGGTCTGGCCGGCCAGTTCCGAGCTCTCCAGCGAGATCGTGAGCGTCATGATGTTGCCGCCG
>JBDSGY010000019.1:0-4798 GCA_039918755.1 Steroidobacteraceae bacterium | reverse complement strand
GAGCTTCCGGCAGCGATTCAAGATGACGCCGCGGCAGTTCCGCGCGACCGGCGTCATGCCACCCTCGGAGCGTTGATCCGGCCACGCCGCGTCAGCCGGCTCAACTGCACTTCACCGGGACGCGATCGCCGGCCTTGATGCCGTCCGACCGCCGCACACATGAAATTCGAAGACATCAAGAAGCTGCACCAGAAGAAATTCCGCGAGGAGTACGGCCATTTCCTGCTGGAAGGCGAACACCTGGTGCAGGAACTGCAGAAGGCGGCGGTGAACGACGCACGTCTGCGGGAGAGCGAGATCTACCTGACGCGGGAATTCGCGTTGTGGGGCAGCCATCTGAAAGTGAACGTGGTGAATTCCCGCCACATGACGATGATCAGCGAGACCCGATCGCCGCAGGGCATCGCGGCGGTGGTGCCCCTGCTGAAGGCGCCACCTGCCCGACCCGGCGAACGCGCCATTTACCTGCACGAGATCCAGGACCCGGGCAACCTCGGCACCATCCTGCGCACGCTGGCCTGGTTCGGCGGCTTTCGCTGCCTGCTCAGCCCGGACAGTGTCGACGTCCACAATGGCAAGGTGCTGCGCGCCAGCATGGGCGCGATCTTCCACGTACCGGTGGAAATCGATGTGCCGCTGGATTCGCTGCAGGCGCGCTTCGGGCGGATCGCGAGCCTGGATCTGCAGGGCGAACCGATCGGCACACCGGCCTTTCGCAAGTTCGACTGCTACATCTATGGCAATGAAGGTCGCGGCCTGCCGCGCGAAGTGCTTGCCGCGATGGATGCACGGCCTTTCACCATCGCCGGCACTGGCGCCATCGAATCGCTGAATGTCGCCGCGACGGTCAATATCTGCCAATACGAATTGAATCGATAGAGAGGGCCTCCCATGCACACGTTACTGCCACGCCTCGCGATTTCCCTGGTTGGCGCACTTGCCAGCGCCACCGTGCTGGCACAGGCGCCTGCGTCCACCGGAGCTGCGAACTGTCTGTCGCGCAGCGCGATGGCGGCCCCGGGGCGCTACAAATCCACCGAAGTGCTGGCCGATGGACGCGTCACGTTCAGGATCTGCGCGCCCACGGCCAATGAAGTGCATGTGTCGACGGCCGACATGGCAGATGTCATTCCGTTCGGCGGCGGCCTGCCGCTGACGAAGGATGCGGCTGGACTGTGGAGCGGCACCACGGGGAAGCCTGTCGCGCCGGACAACTACCGCTACAACTTCACCGTCGATGGCGCGCCCGCCGCAGACCCGCAGGCGGTGACGTTCTCACGCGAACGCGTGGGCACGCAGTCGACGCTCGAAGTGCCAGGCGCATCCGGCGAGTTCCAGACGTGGAACCCGACGATCGCGCACGGGGTGGTCTCCACGGTGGAGTACTGGTCCAGTTCGCTGATGCTCAAGCGCCGCGCCCATGTCTACACGCCGCCGGGCTATTTCAAATCCAGCGCGCGCTATCCCGTGCTGTATCTCGTGCACGGCGCCGGTGACAGCGATGACAGCTGGACCAGCACCGGCCACGCGCAGAACATCCTCGACAACCTGATCGCAGCCCGCAAGGCGAAGCCGATGATCATCGTGATGCCATTCGGTCACACGCCTGATCGCGCCGGCGGCAACATCCTTGCGAACACCGACTTCGGCGACGACCTGATCAAGGACCTGATCCCGCTGGTGGACCGCGACTTCCGCACTACGCCGAAAGCCAGCGCCCGCGCGATGGCGGGCCTTTCGATGGGCGGTTCGCACACCATCCGCTATGGCCTCACGCATCCGGAGCTCTTCAACTACATCGGCATCTTCAGCATGGGCCTGGGCATGAACAACAACCAGGCCGAGATCGCGAACTACGAAAAGGACAACGCCGCGGCGCTGGCGCGCAGCGCGAAGGACCTCAAGCTCGTGTACTACGCCATCGGCAAGGACGACTTCCTGTACGGCACGTCCGCGCCCATGCGCGCCATGCTCGACAAGCACGGCATCAAGTACGTGTACAACGAAAGCGGCGGCGGCCACACCTGGATCAACTGGCGCCGTTATCTCAACGAGTTCGCGCCGCGCCTGTTCTAGTCAGTAGAAGCGGCCTGCGCCGAGGAAGCGGGGCCGGAAATACGGGTCATCCACCGGCCGCAGTTCCACGGGTCTGCCCGTCTGCGGCGCATGCACGAAGTGGCCGTCGCCGGTATAGATCCCCACATGCGCTACGCCAGTGGCGCCGATGCGGAAGAACAGCAGGTCGCCCGCGGCCAGCGCATCGGCGGACACCGGACGGGCAACTCGATATTGCTCGAGCGTGGTGCGGGGCGTGGTGATGCCATGCGCCGCGTGGACGAAAAACACCAGGCCACTGCAGTCGAATCCGGCCGGATCGCGGCCACCGTAACGATAAGGACGGCCGAGCTGCGCAATGGCATCCACGGCGATCTGCACTCCGAGCGTCTGGTCTGGAACCTGCCTGCCGGGTATCTCCGGGCGAGGCAGGCGCTGGGTAGCGCAGCCAGTGAGCATCAGCACCAGCACGCACGTCAGCGACCACTGGGCTGCGCGCCGGATCAGGTGACTCCCATCGCACCCTTGATCAGCTTGACCATTTCCGGCGTGCTGGGCGTGTCGCGCCCGCCGGCCTTGCCTGCAAGCGCGTCCAGGATCGTCTTGCCGGCCGCATCCTTCACATCGAGCCGGGCGCCATTGTCGATCAGGAATTTGGCGACGCGGGTCCAGCTGCGGGTCTGATCGCCGCCGTTGCCTGCACCCACGGCACCGAACAATGCGGTCTGCCCCTGTCGATCGGTCATCGAACTCGGCCGCGCAATCAGTGCGGTGTGGCTGCCGGTATCGGTAATGCGCGCATTCACATCCGCGCCCGCCTTGAGCAGCAGCCCGATCACGGCGATGGCATTGGTCTGCTGCTCGTCGCCAACGCCCATGGGGCCCTGCCATCCACCGGATGCGCCGACAAACATGCCGATTCCGGAGGCGGCCATCAGAGGCGTCACGCCCATCACGTTCGGCAGGTCGGGCAACGCCCCATGCTTGAGCAGCAGGTCCACCGCTTCGCGATCGGTGGAGATTGCGGCTCGCAGCAACGGCGTGCAACCGGTGGTGATCAGGTCATCTGTGAAGCGGCCACGAAATGGCCGATGCATGTCCAGCTGCGTGTTCGGATCCACGCCCATTTCCAGCAGTCGCTGCAGGATCTGTATGGCGCTGCCTTTGGGAGCGCCGGCGGTCGCGGCATCCGCAGCCTGCCCTGGATCCGGCGCACCGGGCGTGCCGAGCCCATTCGCGGCATTAGCCTGCCCGCGGCCGTTGCCGCCGCGGGTGCGCATGTCGGCGGCAAGGTAAAGAGCCGAGCGACTCCACCAGTCCATCAGGTGCGGATTGGCGTCTTGGTCCAGCAGATAGTTGGCGACCGCATAGTTGTTGTTGTCGATCGCATTCATCAGCGGCGTCACGCCATCCGGCGTTGGCTTGTTGATGTCGGCGCCCGCCTTCAGCAACGACTTCACGCAGTCCAGGCAGCCCGAACGCGTGGCGTAGAGCAGCGGCGTCAGGCCGCCGGTGGGCCGGTACTGGGCGCGCGGCTCGGACGTGATCTGGTTGCCCCAGTCGTTTTCCGCGGCGCGGTTGTCCACTTCCGCCTTGTGCTTGATCAGGAAGTCGACCACGGCGGGACTGTTCGCACCGATTGCCCACATCAATGCCGACTGCCCGCGCAGCTTCTCGCGTTCGTTGACGCGGGCGCCGGCCTTCACCAGCGCCTGTGCGATGGGCAACGAGCCATTGCGCGCGGCAATCATCAGCGGCGTCTGTTCGTCATCGTTGCTGAGGTTCGGATCGGCCTTTGCCTTCAGCAGCATCTCGACCATCGGCAGGTCGTTGAGCGCAATCGCTTCATTCAGCGGCGAGGCCCCGAGCATGTTGCGCACATTGGGCTTGGCGCCGCGCGCCAGCAGTTCCTGCACCAGCGTGTGGTCGACGCGGTACACCGCCCACAACAATGGCGACGAACCATCCGGCTGCAGCGCGTTGACGTCGGCGCCGCCGCGGATGGCGGCAAGCGCCGCGCCGTCGCCGCTGCGGATCAGGCCCACCAGATCATCCGCACTGGCCAGAAGCGGCAGCAGCGCGCAGGTCATGAACGTCAGCAGGAACTTCGGGTTGCGCATGGGCGGCATCGTAGAGGGACGATCCGGATCAGTCCAGATGCGCAGCCTGCAGGTGGCCGGCGCCGCGACAGCGATGGCATTCGACATTGTCGAACATGCCGTCGCCCGGGCACGTGGCGCAGCCCCGGCCGCAACACAGCGACATCAGGACCGTCCCTACGCCGTGGCAGGCAGGACAGACGGGCGGCTCCGGAGGCGTATCGCCGGTGGTGCGGGCTTCCATAAGTGGCTCGAAGCCTACCAAAAACCTGACGCCTGACCCGGCAGACAATCCGTGTAAAGTCGCTTCTCAACCTTGTCAGATGCAGGCCAGCACCCTGCAGTGGAACGGCGTGGCGCTGCGCGCCTTGCTGACCTATGACTGACAACGCCGTTCTAGACGCCCTTGATGTCGCGCTTGCGCGTTGCCCGCCGATGGGCCGCTTCCTGTGAATACATCGGCGTGAACAGATAGCGCTTCGCGTCAATGCCCGCCTGCACGTTGGCGGGGATTGGCGTGAACGGCACCATCGATTCAACGAAAGCCGCCGCGCGGGCTTCGACGCCCTGGCGGTATTCCGGCGCCGGAAAGATGAGCAGGTCGTTGTTCAGGATGCCGTTGACCACCAGTCGTCCGACGGTGA
>JBDSGY010000018.1:0-2641 GCA_039918755.1 Steroidobacteraceae bacterium | reverse complement strand
GATACCAGGCCTGGAAATCGGCCGACTGGCCCTGTGTGACATTGATGTCGGCGAGGGTTTCGTATGGCGGCGGCTTGAAGAACGCGCGCACCCGCTCGATCTCGGCGACATCCAGCTTCAGTGCGGAATCGCGGATCAGCGCCCACTCGGCATCGACCGCTGCGCGGAAGGCGTCGATGCCTTTTGCCTTTACCAGGATCTTGATGCGTGCCTTGTAGATGTTGTCGCGGCGGCCTTCCTGGTTGTAGACGCGCAGGATGGCTTCCAGATAGGACAGGAGGTGCTCGCGCGGCAGGAAGTCCCGGATGACCTTGCCGATGATCGGCGTGCGACCCAGGCCACCGCCGACCAGCACTTCGAACCCCACCTGCCCGTTCGCGTCGCGCCGCATATGCAGGCCGATGTCGTGCACTTCGGAGGCGGCGCGATCTTCCGGCGAACCGGTGACCGCGATCTTGAACTTGCGCGGCAGATAGGTGAATTCGGGATGCAGCGTCGACCACTGCCGGATGATTTCGCAGTACGGCCGCGGATCGTCGATCTCATCGGGCGCGATGCCGGCGAAGTGGTCGGCCGTGGTGTTGCGGATGCAGTTGCCGCTGGTCTGGATGGCATGCATCTCGACCGAGGCGAGATCCGCCAGCATGTCGGGCACGTCCTCCAGCCTTGGCCAGTTGTACTGGATGTTCTGGCGCGTGGTGAAATGCGCGTAGTCGCGGTCGTATTTGCGGGCCAGGTGACCCAGCATGCGCAACTGGCGGGTGGACAGCAGCCCGTATGGAATCGCGATCCGCAGCATGGGCGCATGCTTCTGGATGTAGAGTCCGTTGCGCAGGCGCAGGGGGCGGAATTCTTCTTCCGGCAGCTTGCCGTCGAGGAAACGCCGCGTCTGGTCGCGGAACTGGGCGACCCGCTCGGCTACGAGCGTCGCGTCGATATCGTCATAGCGGTACACGAGCGGATTTTATTCCAAATGCCGAAGGGAAGCCCTGGCGAAGCGCGTATTTTGACCTGCCCGGACGTTATATGTCAGCCCTTCAGCCCGTTGTCTGGAGGCCTTGCGCTATTCCACTGACGCTGGCAAGCAAAGCCTGGAACAGATCCTCGTCTTCGCGCCCGGTGGCTCGCCAGCGCCGCAGCAGGTCCACCTGCATCAGGTTCATGGGATCCACGTACGGATTGCGCAACTGGATGGCGCGCTGCTGGGTGCGGTCGCCGTCCAGCAGCTCGGATTCTTCCTTCAGCGCGAGCACCGCCTCGTGCGTGCGCACGTATTCGTCGCGCAGCACCGTCATGTAATGACGCAGGCCGGGCGACGCCAGCTCGCCATACTGCTCCGCAATGGCGAGGTCTGTGCGGGCCAGCTGCGCCTCGATGTCGTCGACTACCAGCGCAAAGAACGGCCACTGCGCATACAGTTCGCGCCAGGGCTGCAGCCCCTGCTCCGCGAGCACGCGCTGCAGGGCGCTGCCCGCGCCATACCAGCCCGGCAGGAAATACCGCGCCTGCGACCAGGCGAACACCCAGGGCGTGGAGCGTACTGACATCACGCCGACGCCACTGCAGCCAGATTCCCAGATCGAGCGCGAGCCGATCTGCATCCGCTCGATCACGTCGATGGGCGTGGCCGCCCGGAAGAAATCATGGAATTGCAGATCCTCGACGAACAGGGTGCGCCAGACGCGGCGGCTGTGCTCGGCCAGACCGGTCAGCAGTGCGTGCTGCGCGGGTTCTTCCACCTGGGCGGTGCCGCGGCGGCGGGCAAGCGTCGCCATGCCCAGCACCCCGAAGGCACGCTCCAGCGTGCGCAGTGCGTTCGAACGCAGGCCGTAGTTCTGACTGATCATTTCGCCCTGCTCCGTGATGTGCAGGGTGCCGTCGATCGTCTCGGGTGGCGAAGTGCGGATCATCGCGTCGAGGCGCGAACCGCCGCGGGCAACACTGCCACCGCGGGCATGCTGGATCTGCGCCGGCTGCGCGGCCTGCGCGAAAGTGGCGGACAGCGCACGCTGTGCATCGAACGCTGCCAGGCGCATCGACAGATAGCCGCTGTCGCGCCCCGCCTCGGAATACCCAACCAGCAGTGGCTGCGGCATGGCGCGCGCAGCGAGGTGCTCGCGATAACTGTTGTTGTCGAGCAGTTCGCGCATGATGGAGCCGGCCGCGCGCAGGCCGTCACCGGATTCGAACAACGGCGCGAAGTCCATGCCGACGGCGCCGGAGCGGCGATCGTCGACGCCCGCCCAGCGGGCCAGCACCAGCGGGGCCAGGATGTCGTCAGGGCCCTCGGTCGTGGCCACCACGTAGCTGCCGATGGCGCGTTCGCCAAAACGCGCCCGACACTGCATGGCGGTCTCGAATACCGAGAGCGTACGACGGCTCAATGCGTCAAGTGGGGCGACCGGTCCCAGATTGCGCCGCAGGATATCGGCCAGTCGGGTCATGCGATCCGCACGGCTGCGCTGCAGCCATTGCGGATCATCGATGCCCTGGCCGATGACGCGATGGTGAACGTCCGCGCGCTGTTTCAGATCCAGCGTGGCCATGTGGAAGCCGAAGGTGTCAACCCGCAACAGCAGCCGCCGCACCAGTTGATAGCCCGCATTGCCACCGCGATTCTGCTGCAGGCTGCTGACCGCCA
>JBDSGY010000017.1:0-5259 GCA_039918755.1 Steroidobacteraceae bacterium | reverse complement strand
CGGCAGACCCACGGCCGCGGCAATGACTGGCGGGACGACCGCAGGTATGACCGCAGGTACGACCGCCGCGACGATCATCGTGCGGACCGTCGTGATGAACGTCGTGATGACCGCAGATACGACCGTCGCGATGACAGGCATGACGATCGCGACGATCGGCGCGACGGCAGGCGTGATCGCAGCTGGCACTGATCAGGCTGCGCTGATCGCAGGTGATGTCCAATGAGGGCGGCGGGTGATGGCACCCGCCGCCTCACCGTTTCTGGGCGGTGGAGGCGGCGACTAGGACTCGCGTGCACCGCAAGCTGCGCTGAGCTGTTGCGCGAACTTTCTCGCGCCACCCATCGAAGGGTGCCGCAATGGCGCTGCGTCCCGACCTAGGTGCGCTAGCGACCATTCCGCGTTCCGTCCCACGGCGAACACCTGCGCCTGGGGAAAGAGATCCAGAAGCTGCTTCAGCACCGCGACTCCAGCCATTCGCTCAGTGGGTGTTGGAGTGCGATTCGAATGCAGCACTCCGGGCTTGTGTGGATGCCAGGGAAAGGCATTCCACAAGATGGTCTCGCTGGCGATTCCCAGCGAGTGCAGGGTATTCCACACAGTGGTAGCGGAAGGCTCACTCCATGGCCGCGCACGCGAAGTCAGGCGCTTCGCGTCCGTGCTGATCCGCGGAATCCGCGACTCCAGGATCAGGCGTTCGCTGGTGAAGGGGATGCCCGAGACCTTGCATCCCTGGTACCCGGCAGCTTCACCGATCAGCACGAACCTGGCATTGGTCGACAGATGGGCCGAGAGGCGGGCAAGCCGGTGCTGCGTCGCCGTTCGCGCAAGGTCGGTGGTGGGATCGTGATGAAGCCAGGGATTGAAGACATGCTCGCCGGTGGCCGATTTCACGATGCCGAGGAAGGATTTCATCTGGACAATAGTCGAGCAGGCATAGAGCGGTGTCCAGCGAACGGGTGCAATGGCAGCGTGCCAGCTCTGTCGGGTTAGCTGCTACAGTAATCGCATGGAGTTCAAGGACTACTACGCAATCATCGGCGTGGCGCGCGACGCCACGGCCGAGCAGATAAAGCAGGCGTATCGCAAACTCGCCCGCAAGTACCACCCCGACGTGAGCAAGGAACCGGATGCGGAGGCACGGTTCAAGGAAGTGGGGGAAGCATACGAGGTGCTGCGCGATGCGCAGAAGCGCGCCGCATACGATCAGCTGGGCAGTGGACCACCTCCGGGTGAATCTTTCCGGCCGCCTCCGGACTGGGGTGCGGACTTCGAGCCGGGAGAAGCCGGAAGCGCGGGGTTCGATGGCGCCAGTGATTTCTTCGAATCATTGTTTGGTCGCGCAGGTGCCGGCCGCGGCGGCTTTGGTGGCGCGCGGCAACGCGGCGGTCGCGGCGAAGACCATCACGCCCGCGTGACCGTTGATCTGGAGGCATCCCTCGAAGGCGGAACCCGCGCCCTGACGCTGCGCGTGCCGGATGTGGGCGAGGACGGTCGCGCGCAGATTCGCGAACGCACCCTGAACGTCAAGATCCCTCGCGGTATCCAGGCCGGTCAGCATATCCGTCTGGCAGGCCAGGGGTCGAAGATGCCGGGTGAGACACAGGCTGGCGATCTGTTCCTGGAAGTCGCCTTCGCCCCGCACCCGCTTTACCGCCCGGAGGGGCGCGATCTCTATCTGGAGCTTCCCGTCGCGCCCTGGGAGGCGGCACTCGGCGCGAGTGTGCCGGTGCCCACACCGGGTGGCACCGTTGATCTCAAGATCCCTGCTGGATCCAGAGCTGGCGCACGACTGCGACTGCGCGCTCGCGGCTTGCCGGCCAGTCCGCCCGGCGATCTGTATGCCATGCTGCAGATCGTCCTGCCACCTGCGGAAAGTGATTCCGCACGTGCTGCCTACTCCGCCTTTGCGGCAGCCGTTCCCTTCAATCCGCGTATTTCACTCGGAGTCTGATGATGACGCCCCAGCAATCGACCGAGCTCACCGGCCATATCGTTGAAGAAGGTGAACTGACGCTCGATGAATTCTGCAGCATCTGCGCCATCGAAGAGCACCACGTGGTCGAGATGCTCGAACACGGCATCATCGAGACAAGGTCGGTGACACAATGGCGCTTCAGCGGCGAGTCCATGCGACGTGCACGCATCTCGCTACGACTGCAGCGGGATCTGGGCGTGAATCCGGCGGGCACCGCAGTGGTGCTGGATCTGCTGGAACAAATCGATTCCCTGCAGCGGCGCCTGCGGCAAGAGTAGCCGGACTACTCCCAGCGGCTCATGTCCGGCTCATTGCCCAGGCTGATTTCAAGCAGGCAATAGCGCACGCGGCGATCCAGCTCCGCAACCTGCTCGTTGTCCAGATTC
The DNA here is from genome assembly GCA_039918755.1 of Steroidobacteraceae bacterium. Lineage (GTDB taxonomy): Bacteria > Pseudomonadota > Gammaproteobacteria > Steroidobacterales > Steroidobacteraceae > ZC4RG30. The sequence continues at coordinate 2,895 of JBDSGY010000017.1, read as the reverse complement.
TCGATGCGATAAGCGTCGTCCGGATCCACGTGGCGCCTGGTCATCAGCGTGATCCGCTCGATGATGCGCGCCACTACGCCCAAGGTCTCGAAGTGCTGCGGCCCGGCTGAAGCCGCTTCGATCATCGCGGTCTCGAGATCCGCGTAGCCGAGTTCGTCGAAAAGTCCATCCTCCATGAGCCTGCCGAGGATGGAGTCATCTTCCCAGCCATCGCTGGCCGGGTCGTTCTGCGCGAGCAGGGGGTATTCGCTTTCGGAGAACTCGTCCATTCAGGCCGCCTGCCGGGCCCTGGGCTTCTTCTTCGCGGACTTCTTCGCCTTCACGAACGCCGCGAGTACGCCGGTGCTCTTGGTGTAGGCCTTCCAGTCGTTCTTCGACTGCTTGATGCAAGCGGCCATGAAGTGGCGCACATCGTCCAGCGCCAGCTGCTCGACCGTCTGTTCGTCGACACCTTGCTGGCGCGCATGCTTCATGCCATTGCGATAGACGTCGGCGCAGAGCTCGCCAATTTCCTTTGGCTGCGGAACCCGAGGGTGCGCTGGGATGGCTGCTTGCTTCGAGCTACTGGACTTTTTGGGGGCCTTGGCCATGCGTGTCGCCTTATGCATCTGTAGTGAGCCGCGTATTCTACTCTCCCTATGACGCGCGCCGATCCCAATACACCAATGGGTTGCCCCTGCGGGCGGCCGGCCGCGTATCCGCAGTGTTGCGGGCGTTGGCACCACGGCCCGATGCGGCTGCAGGCGACCGACGCGGAAAGCCTCATGCGGTCGCGATACAGCGCCTATGCAAGGGGAGAAATCCCATACCTGCTGGACACCTGGCATCCTCAGACGCGACCTGCACGCCTGGAGTCGACTCCACCGGATATGCACTGGCTGGGACTGGATGTGCGGCGGCATGTGCAGCTGGACGAGAACCACGCCACGGTCGAATTCGTGGCGCTCAGCAAGCGGGGCGGGCGCGCCAGTCGTCTGCACGAGATCAGCCGCTTCGAACGGCTGGGCGGGCGATGGCTCTACATTGATGGCGTCAACGCAAAGCCTCGGTGACGATTGCCTGTGCCTCCTGCTGTATCGCCTTGAGATGCACGGCACTTGTCAGGCTTTCGGCGTAGATCTTGTAAACATCTTCGGTGCCGGACGGTCGCGCAGCGAACCAGCCGTTCTTCGTGGAGACCTTCAGGCCACCGATCGCCGCACCGTTGCCCGGTGCGTGTGTCTGGACCGCGATGATTGGTTCGCCGGCCATGGTGGCGAGTTTCACCTGGTCGGCCGACAGCGCGCCGAGCTTCTTCTTCTCCGCCGGCGTTGCGGGGGCGTCGATGCGTTCGTAGAAGGACTCACCGTGCTTGGCCGCAATCCGGGCATACAGCTCGCCGGGATCGCGGCCTGTCTTCGCCATCATCTCCGCGGCCAGCAGGGCCGGCACAAGACCATCCTTGTCCGTTGCCCATACGCTGCCGTCGCGGCGCAGGAACGAAGCGCCCGCGCTCTCTTCGCCGACGAATCCCAGCGTTCCGTTCATCAGCCCGTCCACAAACCACTTGAAGCCCACCGGTACTTCATAGAGTCCGCGCCCCACGTCGGCCGTCACGCGGTCGATGACGCTGCTGCTGACGATGGTCTTGCCCACTGCCGCATCGGGACGCCACTGCGGGCGGTTGCGGTACAGGTAGTCGATCATCACGGCCAGGTAGTGGTTGGGCGGCATGAGGCCCACGCTTCCGGTGACGATGCCGTGACGGTCATGGTCCGTGTCGCAGGCCACGACGATGGGATACTTGTCGCGCAGTGCTATCAGTGAACGCATCGCATGAGGGGAGGAGGGGTCCATGCGCACCTGGCCGTCCCAGTCGAGAGACATGAATGCAAAGGTCGGGTCGACCTTGGTGCTGAGAACGGTCAGATCGATGCCGTACTTCTCGGCAATCGGCTGCCAGAAATGCACGCCAGCGCCGCCCAGCGGATCGACCGCGAAGCGAACGCCCGCCGCGCGGATAGACGGCAGGTCGATGATGTTCTCGAGGTCCGCCACGTAGGCGTTCAGGAAGTCATGCTCGTGGGTCGTTGATGCGGCCTTCGCCTTTTCCAGCGTCACGCGTCTCACACCCGCAAGCTTGCTGGCGAGATATTCGTTCGCGCGTGCCTCAACCCACTTCGTTACATCGGTATCTGCGGGTCCACCATTCGGAGGGTTGTATTTGTAGCCGCCGTTGTCCGGGGGGTTGTGCGACGGTGAGATCACCAGGCCGTCCGCCAGACCCGTCGTGCGCCCGCGGTTATAGGCAAGAATCGCGTGTGACAGCACCGGCGTCGGTGTGAACTCACCGCCAGCCGCGACCATCACATCCATGCTATTTGCCGCCAGCACCTCAAGCGCGCTGTCGCCCGCGGGCGCAGACAACGCATGCGTGTCCAGGGCCAGGAACACCGGTCCCGATATTTGCTTCTCTCGTCGGTAGTCGCAGATGGCCTGCGTGATCGCGAGCACATGCCATTCGTTGAAGCTGGACTTGAACGATGACCCGCGGTGGCCGGACGTGCCGAACGCGACGCGCTGCGCCGGATTGGCAGGATCTGGTTGCAGCTCGAAATACGCTGACAGCAGCCGCGAGACGTCCAGAAGCGGCAAGACTGTGGCGAGTTGCCCAGCCAGCGGAGATAGGGCCATTGCGTCGATTTCCTGAGTAAGCCATTGGATGGAATGAAACCAGTGTGCCGGGGGGTGCCGTCGTCGGGCAAACCCACACACCAGAGACTGGCGACGTTACACTTGACGTACCAGTCTACAAGGAGCATGAATGACTTCGCGTGACAGGCTTAGGGTCGTTGAGCGCTCTTGGGACATAGACCGCAGGCGGTATGCCGTTGAGCGCCTAACGATTGATCTACC
>JBDSGY010000016.1:0-10709 GCA_039918755.1 Steroidobacteraceae bacterium | reverse complement strand
CGGTCGGCCTGCGGTGGTCACCAGTCGAATACGGGATCGATGCCGCTGGCCGCGGCCGGCTAGATCAATCCATTCAGCCATGAAGGCAGGCCAGGTGTCCTCTGCGGGCACCTGGCCTTTTCATTTTCAGGTCTCGAAGAAACCCATCTTCACACCAGCCAGCTGGATCACGTCGTTGTCGACCAGGCGGCGGGCCTGGGCGCCGATCGGCGTGCCATTGACCAGTGGGTAGTTGTCCGGCTTGTCAGATTCGACGTGCACGATGTAGAAACCGTCTGAGCGGCGAGTGATTGCCGCCACCTGCACACCCGGGCGGCCAAGCGTGGTCAGTGCCTTCGCAAGCTCCAGTTCGCGACCGGCAAACGCGCCCGACAGCACCTGCAGCTTCGCCTTCTTCAACGTGATCTGCGCCCCCTCGGGGAGGGCGCGGCGTGACGTGGTGGCGCCGGTATCGACCTTCTCGCGCACCGACTGGATCTTCTCAACGGGGCGGGCCGAAGGCTGGATGACCATCGTCTTTTCGAATTCGTCCTGCTGGGCGTCGTCGTCTTCGACGAAGCGCAACTGGTGATGCCCCACGGTGATGACATCGCCATGTTGCAGCGCATGCTTCTTGATCAGCTTGCCGTTGACGTAGGTGCCATTGGTGCTGTTGAGGTCCTCAAGGAACGAGTCGTTGAGGATGTTGATGATCAGGGAGTGGTGGCCACTGACCGCGGGGTTGTCGATGCGGATATCGTTATCCGGCAGGCGCCCTACGGTGTAGCGCTCCTTGTTCATGTTGTATTCGGCCAATATCTGGCCATCGAGAGTCAGAACTAAGCGTGCCATGTTGAGCGCCTTACCTTCAGCTGAACCACTTCAGGATTCTGTCAAATATACCGTGTCGGGCGGGGAAGGATTCCACAACCTGAGTCAGGATGACGGAGATGTTGTCCTTGCCACCATTGTCATTGGCCAATTGGACCAGATGCTGGCTGACCGAATTCAGATTTGCCGCGAAAGTGCTCACGGTCATAGCCATGTCGTCGTCGCCGATCATGTCGGAGAGGCCGTCCGAGCACAGCAGGTAGAAGTCGCCCTTGTGCACGGGCTGCTCCTGCATCTCGACTTCGACCTGGGTTTCCACCCCCAGCGCGCGGGTCACATAGTTCTTGTTGGAGGCGCGCTGCGCCTCTTCGGGCGAATAGAAGCCACGATCGACCAGTTCCTGCAGCAGCGAATGATCGAGGGTGATCTGCTCGATCTCGGCGCCACGCACCCGGTACAGGCGTGAATCACCCACGTGGGCAACGGAGATTCTGTTGTCATGGAAAAGTGCGGCGACCACCGTTGTGCCCATGCCTTCGCAATGCGCCTGGCTGCGGGCAGTCTGGTAGATGATCTTGTTGGCGCGCTGGATGGCGTCGCGCAGAATGATGCTCGGACGTGACAGTCCGGTGGTGGGATCGGGCACCGAAAGATCCTGCAGCTCCAGCGCTTCACGCACCAGGTTGAAGATGGTCTTCACCGCAATGCCACTGGCGACTTCGCCAGCGTTGTAGCCGCCCATGCCGTCGGCGAGCACGACAAGGCCCAGGTCGCCATCAACGGCGATCATGTCCTCGTTATGCTCTCGGACCCTGCCCGTATCGGTCAGGCCGACACAGTGCAGTTTGCCTTTCAGGCTCATCAGGCGGCTGTTCCCGGTACTCCCTAGACTCGCAGGATCGTACTTAACTCCTGCATTACATGCACCGCATTAGGGCTTGTTTGGACGCCCTTTGGTCAGGATTTGAGGGGTGCGTCGCGTGCTAGCATCCCGCGCTTCCATTCTGCCTGCCATCTCCTGAGAACTGGATCGCCTTGGCCCGACCTAGCACCACCTACGTTTGTGACGCCTGTCATGGCCAGTCGACCAAATGGCAGGGCCAGTGTCCGCATTGTGGTGAATGGAACACCCTCGCTGCGCAATCTGCCAGCGGTGCGCGGGCCAGCGCCGCCAAGGCCAAGCGGCCAGCCCTGGTTGCAGCCACCAGCTCCGCACCGCTGAGTGATGCAATGGGCAGCGCGGCGCATGCCGCGCGACTGACGCTCGGCATGGAAGAACTGGATCGCGTGCTGGGCGGCGGGCTGGTGCCAGGTTCGGTCACGCTGCTCGGTGGCGAGCCGGGCATCGGCAAGTCCACCCTGTTGCTGCAGGTTGCGCAGGCGATGGCCGCGCTGCATCCCGTGCTCTACGCCACCGGTGAAGAATCCGCCGCACAGGTGGGGCTGCGCGCGCGCCGGCTGGGCGGTGCCTACGAGCGCGTGCAGGTTGCGGCAGAAACCGATCTCGACACCATCCTTGCGTTGGGTGAGGCGCAGCGGCCCGCTCTGCTGGTGGTCGATTCCATCCAGACCATGGCGCTTGCTGCCGTGCCCAATGCAGCTGGTGCGATCACGCAGCTGCGCGAATGCACGGCGGCACTGGTGCGTTTTGCCAAGGCCAGCGGCACGGCGGTATGGCTGGTGGGTCATGTCACCAAAGACGGCGCCATCGCCGGGCCGCGGATGCTTGAGCATCTGGTGGATACGGTGCTGTATTTCGAGCGCGATGCCGGCAGCCGGTTCCGCCGCGTGCGCGCTGCGAAGAACCGCTTCGGCGCCGCCAATGAACTGGGCTTCTTCCTGATGCAGGAAACCGGCCTGCGCGAGGTGAAGAATCCCGGCGCCATCTTCCTGTCGCGCGCGGCAGTTCCGGTCGTGGGAAGCATTGTCATGGTGACGCGCGATGGCACGCGGCCATTGCTGGTGGAAGTGCAGGCGCTGGTTGACGCCTCGCGACTGGGTTCACCACGACGGGTCGCGCAGGGGATCGACGCTGGGCGACTGGCGATGGTGCTCGCCGTGCTCAACCGGCATGGCGGCGTGTCGTTGCAGGAACACGATGTATTCGCCAATGTGGTGGGAGGGCTCGACATCGACGAGCCGGCGTGGGACCTGCCAGTGGCGCTGGCCCTGGCATCGAGCCTGCGTGATTTCCCGCTGCCGCCGGACCTGGTGGTTTTTGGTGAGCTGGGTCTCACCGGGGAAGTGCGGCCGGTGACTTTCGGCGAAGAGCGCATTCGCGAGGCCGCTAAGCTTGGTTTCCGGCGCGCGCTGGTGCCGCAGGACAATCTGCCGCGCGGGCCGATCGACGGCATCGAGGTGCGCGGGGTCGCGCGCATCGACGATGCCTTGCGCAAGGTACTGGGCTAGCAACGCTATAATCGGGCCATGTTCGCCAAGCTAACCGAACGGCTCAGCCAGGCCGTAGATTCACTGCGCGGCCGCGGCCGCCTTACCGAAGACAATATCGCCGACACCCTGCGCGAAGTGCGCATGGCGCTGCTGGAAGCAGACGTCGCGCTGCCAGTGGTCAAGCGCTTCATCGATGCGGTGAAGGTCAAGGCGCTGGGCACGGAGATCCAGGGCAGCCTGTCCCCGGGGCAGGCGCTGGTAGGCGTGATCCACGATGAACTCGTGGTGGTCATGGGGGGGAGTGCGCAGCGCTTCGACCTGCGCCATACCCCACCGACAGTAATTCTCCTCGCCGGATTGCAGGGCGCCGGCAAGACCACCACTGCGGGCAAGCTCGCCCGCTACCTGATCGAGCAGAAGAAGCGCGTGCTGCTGGTCAGCACCGACATCCGCCGGCCTGCCGCCGTGCTGCAGCTGCAGCGTCTGGCGGAGCAGGTGGGAGCAGATTTTCATCCCGTGGCGCCGGGCGCGGCGCCGCCGGCAATCGCCACCGCTGCACTCGATGCGGCACGGCGAGGCGTGTATGACGTGCTGGTCGTCGACACCGCAGGCCGGTTGCACGTCGATGCCGAACTCATGCAGGAAGTGCGCGAGATCGACGCCGCCGTGTCGCCACATGAACGACTGTTCGTGGTCGACGCCATGGCCGGACAGGATGCGGTCAATTCCGCGCAGGCCTTCAGCGCCGCGCTGCAGCTCACCGGCGTCATCCTCACCAAGGCCGACGGTGATGCACGCGGTGGCGCCGCGCTGTCCGTGCGCGAGATCACCGGCTGTCCGCTGCTGTTCCTGGGCACCGGCGAAAAGAGCGATGGCCTGGAAGCCTTCGATCCGGACCGCATGGCGCGCCGCATCCTCGGCATGGGCGACGTGGTGGCGCTGGTCGAGGAAGTCCGCCGCAATGTCGACGTGGACGAGGCCGAGCGCCTCGCCAAGAAGGTTGCCAAAGGCAAGGGTTTCGATTTCAACGACCTGAGGTCGCAGCTGCAGCAGCTGCAGAAGATGGGTGGCATGGGCAATCTGCTCGACAAGCTGCCGGGTGGTGCCGCTGCGGCGCAGAAGATGGCGCCAGGCGTGGCCGACAAGGAATTGAAGCGGCAGATCGCCCTGATCGATTCCATGACCCCGCGCGAGCGCCGCCGGCCCGAGATCATCGACGGCTCCCGGCGCCGCCGCATTGCAGCAGGGGCGGGCATGCAGGTGCAGGACGTCAACCGGCTGCTCAAGCAGCACCAGAACATGCAGAAGATGATGAAGCAGCTGGGCAGCGGCAAACTGCAGCGGATGATGGGCGCGATGGCGGGCAAACTGGGCGGCGGCGGTCCGTTTCCGACGGGGCGTTGAAGATTTGCTCCAAGCCGTTGATCTGAGTAGAATCCGCGCTCTTTTTCGGTAGCCATAACTTTAAAGGCCTTGACCCGACCATGGTGACTATTCGTTTGACCCGGCGCGGTGCGCGCAACCAGCCCTACTACCACGTGGTCGTTACCGACCACCGCAAGCGTCAGGGCGGCAAGAGCCTCGAACTCGTAGGTTTCTTCAATCCCAAGGCCCGCAAGGCCGAGCCCAAGGTCCGCCTGGACCTGCCCCGCATCGAACACTGGGTGTCGGTGGGTGCGCAGGTGTCCGAGCGCGTCGACGCGCTGGTCAAGGCCTATCGCAAGCAAGCGGTAGCCGCGGCCGCCTGACATGACGCCGGCTGCAGCCGCCGAGCCGATGCTGACGCTCGGCCAGGTGGCCACGGCGCATGGCATCAGGGGATGGGTGCTGGTTAGATCGTTCGCCGATCCGGTTGATTCGCTGCTCGACTACGACCAGTGGCAGCTGGTGGCGCCGAATGGCACGACCCGGACGATGCGTCTGCTGGAAGGCGCGCCGTATCAGCAACGCCTGCGGGTGCGGTTCGAAGGAATCGACGACCGGGATGCGGCGCTGGCGCTGTCGGGATGGTGGGTGAAGGTCGCGCGCAGCGCGTTGCCTGAGCTCGAAGAAGGCGAGCACTATCGGGACGACCTGCTGGGCTTTGAAGTCCGCAATGTCCAAGGGGTGGTGCTGGGAAGGATTGATTACTTCACTGATCTGCCCACGGGATCGGTGATGGTGGTGAAGGGCGCACGTGAGCACTGGGTGCCTACGGCGCCACAACACCTGCTGAAGATTCATGCCGCGGAAGCGTGGGTCAGTGTGGACTGGCCCGATGAGCTGACATGAAGATCGAAGTCGTGACGCTGTTTCCGGAGATGATCCGGCAGGCGCTGGAGCACGGCATCACGGGTCGGGCGGTGCGGCGCGGTTTGATCGCGGTGGGCACCGAGGACCCACGCTCGCATACGAGCGACGTGCACCACACGGTGGACGATCGGCCGTATGGTGGCGGGCCGGGCATGGTGATGAAGCCGGAACCGCTGATCGCAGCGATTGCCGCGGCGACAGCACGGGTGCCGGCGGGCAGCCGCCGCATCTATCTGTCGGCACAGGGCCGGCGGTTCGATCAGGCGCAGGCCGAGGCGCTGCGGCAGGAGCCAGGGCTCGTGCTGGTGGCGGGACGATATGAGGGGATCGACGAACGCGTGATCGCGGCGTCGATCGATGCGGAGCTGTCGGTAGGCGACTATGTGCTTTCCGGCGGCGAACTGCCGGCGCTGGTCGTGATCGACGCGCTGGCAAGGTTGATGGAAGGTGCCTTGAACGACGCGCGTTCGAGTGTCGAGGAGTCTTTTGCAACCGGTCTTCTGGACTGGCCGCATTACACCCGACCCGAAGAGTTCGCGGGGCTCAAGGTGCCACAGGTGCTGCAGAGCGGCGACCACGAGCGCATCCGGCGCTGGCGGTTGCGCGAGGCGCTGGGAAAGACATGGCGGCAACGCCCTGATCTGTTCCTGACTCGCGGGGCGAGCACAGCAGAAGAAGTTGAATTACTGAACGAGTATTTGCAGGAAAGGCAGATCGAAAAATGAACCACATCATCCAGCAGCTGAACGCCGAACGAGCCACCCGCGTGGTGCCGGAATTCAAACCCGGCGACACCATCATCGTGAACGTGAAGGTGAAGGAAGGCGACCGCGAGCGCACGCAGGCCTATGAAGGCGTCGTGATCGCGCGCAGCAATCGCGGCTTCAATTCATCGGTCACCGTGCGCAAGATCTCGCATGGCGAAGGCGTGGAGCGCGTGTTCCAGCTGCACAGCCCGAGCATCGACAGCATCTCGGTGAAGCGTCGCGGCAATGTGCGCCGCGCCAAGCTTTACTACCTGCGCGATCTGTCGGGCAAGGCTGCCCGCATCGAAGAAAAGGTCTAAGACCGGCCGCTGCCTCGCATGAGTGCGATCGGCGGTTTCTTCAAGGGTGTCTGGCGCGGCCTGGACGGGCTGCGCCGTATCCTGCACCTGGTCCTGCTGTTGCTCATCTTCGGCTTCATCATCGGAGCCCTGCGCGGCAACGTGCCGAGCCTGCCGGCCCACGGCGCGCTGTATATCCAGCCCTATGGCGACATCGTCGAGCAACGCTCGGGCGATCCGCTTGAAATCGCGTTCAACGAGGCGCGCGGCCAGGCGCAGTCACAGACATTGCTGTGGGACCTGACCGAATCCATTCGCGCTGCCGCGAAGGACAAGCGCGTGTCGGCCATCGTGCTGCACCTCGACTATCTCACTGGCGGCGGCCAGCCCACGATGGAAGAGCTGGTGGCAGCGATGCGCGAATTTCGCGCCGCCGGCAAGAAGATCGTGGCCTATGGCACTTCATTCAGCCAGACGCAGTACTACGTGGCGGCCAATGCGGACGAGATCTACCTCGATCCTGTCGGCGAAGTGCTGATCGAGGGATACGACCGCTATCGCATGTACTACAAGGGCCTGCTCGACAAGCTCGCTGTTGATGTGCACCTGTTCCGCGTTGGCCAGTACAAATCCGCCGCCGAAGACCTGGTGCGCACAGACATGTCTGCGCAGGACAGGCTCGAAAGCCAGGCCTATCTGAATGCGCTCTGGGCGTCCTATAAAACCGCGGTGTCGAAGGCCCGCGGTCTGGCACCGGATGTCATCGAGCAATACGCCAATGGCTACATCGACGCATTGCGCAGCAATGGCGGCGACGCGGCACGCGTGGCGCTGGAAGCCGGTCTTGTTACCGGACTGAAGACTGACAGCGAGGTTACCGCGCGGGTCATCCAGCTGGTCGGCGCCGATGCCAAGGAAGAGAATCGCTACCCGGCCATCGAATTCGAAGACTACGTGCGCGTGCATCAGGCCGAGCGGCGACTGCATGGTTCCGACGGCGCCCGCGTCGCCGTGGTGATTGCCAGCGGCGAGATCATGGATGGCGATCAGCCGCCGGGTACGGTGGGTGGCCTGACCACGGCGGCACTGCTGCGCGATGCCCGCGACGATGAGGATATCGCCGCGGTGGTATTGCGCGTGAACAGCCCGGGCGGCAGCGTCCTGGCTTCGGAGCAGATCTATCGCGAAGTCGCGGCCATCCGCGCCGCCGGCAAGCCGGTGGTGGTTTCGATGGGCGATCTCGCTGCTTCCGGTGGCTATTACGTGGCTGCGCCGGCGAATGAAATCATCGCCAGCGCGGCGACGATTACCGGCTCGATCGGCATCTTCGCCGCCGTGCCCACCATAGACCGCACCCTTGGCAAGCTGGGAGTGTCAGTGGATGGCGTTGGCACGACGGCATTGTCAGGCAAGCTGCGCGTCGACCGGCCGCTCGATCCCGCGCTGCGCGACTATGTGCAACTCAGTATCGAACGCGGCTATGAACTGTTCCTCGCACACGTGGCGGCAGGGCGTGGCAAGACGCGCGATGCCGTGAACGAAATCGCCCAGGGCCGCGTGTGGATCGGCAGTGATGCCAAGGAGATCGGACTGGTCGACAGGCTCGGCGGCTATGACGATGCGGTGAAATCCGCGGCCAGGCTTGCCAAACTGCCGGAGGGATACGATGTGCAGCGACTGGAGCCTGACCTCAGCTGGGCAGAGCAGTTGGCCATGCGGTTCCGGGTCAGCGGTGCGCGTCTGGCCGCGATGCTGACAGGGCCAGCCTTGAATTCGGTGCAGACCACCCTCGCGCCGCTCGCCGGCATGCAGAAGGAGTACGCGCGCATCCAGCGACTGACGGCAGCTACAAGGCCGCTCGCCTACTGCTTCTGCTCAGCAGAATAGTGATAATGCGTTCGGTGGAATCAAGAGCCCCCGGACACCTCGCCGACAATCGCGCCACGCGCCTGTTCATCGCGCTGGCCGGATTCTTCATCACCGATGCGTTGCTGGCGGAATTCGTCGGCGTAAAGATCTTTTCGCTGGAAGCCACGCTGGGGCTGGCGGATTTCCACTGGAGTCTGCTCGGTGCATCCGGCACCTTGTCGTTCACGGCCGGGGTGGTCTATTGGCCGCTGGTGTTCGTGCTCACCGATCTGATCAACGAATACTACGGCCTGCGTGGCGTCCGGCTGGTTTCGTGGCTGGCGGTAGCGTTCATCTCCTGGGCGTTCCTGGCCGCCTACATTGCGATCCACCTGGCGCCAGCGCCATTCTGGATGGATTCCAATGCGGCGCTGGGCGTGCCCGATATCCAGCGCGCCTACGCGCTGATATTCGGGCAGGGCATGTGGACCATCGCAGGGTCAGTGGTCGCGTTCCTGGTGGGACAGCTCATCGACGTGACCGTGTTCCACCGCATCCGCGCACTGACCGGCGAGCGCTGGATGTGGCTGCGCGCAACGGGCTCCACCGCAGTTTCACAGCTCTTCGACAGTTTCATCGTGCTGTACATCGCCTTCGTGCTGGGCCCGCAGCATTGGCCCACCTCGCAGTTCGTCGCTGTGGGGACGGTCAACTACGTCTACAAGATGCTGGCGGCGGTATTGATGATTCCAGTGCTGTACCTGGTGCATGCCGGTGTCCGGCGCTATCTTGGACGTGCCGAGGTGGAAAGGATGCGCGAAGAGGCAGCCCGGTGAATCGTCCCTACGACGAAATGATCGGCACGGACGGCCGCGCCCGCGCGCATTGCCACGCCTATTCAGACTGGCTGCTGGCGCAGGGCATGGATCGCCTCGAGTCCAAGAGCGCCGAGGCCGATGCGCTGTTCCACCGGTTCGGGATTACCTTTGCCGTCTACGGACAGGCGGAAGGCACCGAACGGCTGATTCCGTTCGACGTCGTGCCGCGCGTGCTGCCGCAGGAAGAATGGCTGAAGCTCGAGGCCGGCCTCAAGCAGCGCGTCCGCGCACTGAACGCCTTCATTGCCGACATCTACGATGGGCAGGACATCCTGCGCGCCGGTGTGATTCCCGCCGAGGAAGTGCTGTGCAACAGCCAGTACCGGCCTGAAGTGCAGGGAATTGCGGTGCCGCAACGCATCTACGCGCACATCGCCGGCGTCGATGTGATCCGCGACGACGATGGTCGCTTCCTGGTGCTCGAAGACAATCTGCGTGTGCCGTCGGGTGTGTCGTACATGCTCGAGAACCGACGCATGATGATGCGGCTGTTTCCGGATCTGTTCGCGCGCTGCCAGGTGGCCCCCGTCGAACATTATCCGGAAGTGCTGCTCGCGAACCTCTGCAGCGTGGCGCCGCGCGGGGTCGACAACCCGACCGTGGTGCTGATGACCCCGGGCGCATACAACAGCGCCTATTTCGAGCATGCCTTCCTCGCGCAGCAGATGGGCATCGAGTTGGTGGAAGGCCAGGACATGTTCGTGCGTGACGACATCGTCTACATGCGCACCACCCGCGGCCCGCGACGCATCGACGTGATCTACCGCCGGGTCGATGACGACTTCCTCGATCCGCTGACTTTCCGGGCCGATTCCGCGCTGGGCTGCCCCGGGCTGATGGCCGCCTACCGCGCCGGCAATGTAACCATTGCCAACGCCATCGGTACCGGCATCGCCGACGACAAGTCCATCTATCCGTATGTGCCCGAGATGATCCGCTTCTACCTGGGCCAGGAGCCGCTGATCGACAACGTGCCAACGCGCGTGTTGCGGCGACCGGAGGATCTGGCCTACACGCTGGCTCACCTGGAGGAGCTGGTGGTGAAGGAAGTGCACGGCGCAGGTGGCTACGGCATGCTGATCGGGCCGATGGCGAGCAAGGAAGAGATTGCCGCCTTCCGGACGCGCATAATCGCCGACCCTGCGCGCTACATCGCCCAGCCGACGCTGGCGCTTTCCACCTGTCCCACGCTGGTCAATGCGGGCCTCGCGCCACGCCACATAGACCTGCGGCCGTTCGTGCTGTCCGGCAAGGACATCACCATCGTGCCCGGTGGGCTCACCCGCGTGGCACTGCGTGAAGGTTCGCTGGTGGTCAATTCATCGCAGGGCGGCGGAACCAAGGACACGTGGGTGCTCGAGCAGGTCAAACCGGTGCCCGCCGATGCTTAGCCGCACGGCAGATCACATGTACTGGCTGGCGCGCTACCTGGAGCGCGCCGAGAC
>JBDSGY010000015.1:0-5665 GCA_039918755.1 Steroidobacteraceae bacterium | reverse complement strand
GCGCTGGTCTATGGAATGATGGGGTAATAACCAGCCCGGGGCGGAAGTTAAGCAGTTGAGCATCCATTGGCACAAGGTCGTGATTTTCGTGGCAGCGCCCGTCTGGGCGGCTTGTGCCGCGATGCCTGCCGTGGCTGCCGATTCGGGCCATCCCCCGCAGTGGGATCTGATCGAGCCGATGTGCGGCAAGTGCCATAACAGCACTGACTGGGCCGGTGGCGTCGCCTTCGATACGCTTTCGCCCCAGGACATCCATGGGGATGTCGAGGTCTGGGAGAACGCAGTGCGCAAACTGCGCGGCCGCCTGATGCCGCCGCCGGGCGAAGACCAGCCCGAGCAGAAGACCATCGACACACTGGTGTCCTGGCTCGAGGGGTCCCTCGACGCCGCCGCAGCCTCCGATCCTGATCCAGGCTATGTGGGTCTGCATCGCCTGAACCGCACGGAGTACGCACAGGAAATCCGCCGCGTGCTCGACATGGGTGTCGACGTCAGCACGTTGCTGCCCAAGGATGTGTCGAACGAGGGCTTCGACAATGTGGCGGCCACGCTGCGCATCTCGCCTTCCTTCCTCGACCAGTACATCGCCGCGGCGCGCAATGTCAGCCGCCAGGCGATCGGACGCGCCACCGGCAAGCCCAGCAGCCATGAGTACCGCGCCGACACCTCCGCCAACCAGAACGAGCATGTGGATGGCCTGCCGCTGGGCACCCGCGGCGGCTTCATCGTGGAGCACGATTTTCCGGCCGACGGCGAATACGTATTCAGCATCCGCCAGTTCCTGTTCATGGGGGCGGGCTACGTCACCAAGGTCGATTCCCCGCATCGCGTGATCCTGACCGTCGACGGCCGCCGCGTGTTCCAGCAGGAAGTGGGCGGACCGGAAGACCAGAAGGACATCGACCAGCGGCAGGCCATCGCCGCCGATGACATGCAGAACCGTTTCAACCACATCACCGTCAAGGTGAAGGCCGGCGTGCGGCGCGTGGGCGTGACCTTCGTGCAGCGCTCGTTCGCGCAGTCGGACTCGCCGCTGCAGCCCATCGCAATGCTGCCCGAGATGGAGCGCGTGCCCACGATTCCGGGCCTCAACATCTCGGGTCCCTTCAATGTGACAGGGGTGAGCGAGACGCCGAGCCGGCGCAAGGTGTTCCAGTGCCGGCCCGCCACCGCAGTAGAGGAATTGCCCTGCGCGCGCCGTATCCTGGGTGCGCTGGCCGCCGAGGCGTTCCGCCGGCCTGTCACGGAGGAAGACCTGCAGGCGCCGCTGGCCTTCTACACCCGCGCGCGCGCGCAGCAGGATTTCGAGGGCGGCATCGAAAGCGGCCTGACCGCAATTCTGTCGAGCACCAAGTTCCTGTTGCGCTCGGCGCCTTCGATGGCCGACGAGAAACGCGGCAAGGTGGAAGCACTCACCGATCTGGAACTGGCCACGCGGCTCTCGTTCTTCCTGTGGAGTGCCGGTCCGGATCAGGCGCTGATTGACCTCGCCAGCACTGGCAAGCTTCAGGATGCGAAGGTGCTCGACACGCAAGTACGCCGCCTGCTCGCAGATCGCCGTTCCCAGTCTCTGGTCGACAACTTTGCCTTCCAATGGCTGAACGTCGGTCGCATGGACAACATCCAGCCCGATCCCGTGACCTTCCCTGATTTCGATGCGAACCTGCGCCTTGCGCTGCGCGAGGAGATTCGCCTGTTCCTGGGCAGCGTGTTGCGTTCGGATCGCAGCGCGCTCGACCTGCTGCGTGCGGACACCACCTTCCTGAACGAGCGCCTCGCCACGCAGTACGGCATTCCCAATGTGCGCGGCGACCAGTTCCGGCCGGTGAAGCTCGCCGACCCGAATCGCTGGGGCCTGCTCGGCAAGGGTGCGCTGCTGATGGCCACGTCCTACGGCAATCGCACCTCGCCCGTGCTGCGTGGTTCATGGGTTCTCGAAACGCTGTACGGCACGCCGCCCACCTCCCCGCCGCCAGGCGTGGAGCAATTCAAGGAAAACGAGCCAGGCAAGAAGATGACCACGGTGCGCGAACGCCTGGAACAGCATCGCGCGCAGAAATCCTGCAACAGCTGCCATGGCGTGATCGACCCGCTGGGCTTTGCCCTGGAGAATTACGACGTGCTCGGCGGCTGGCGCGACCGCGATCGCGACGCGGGCACCGTGATCGATGCCAGTGGCCGGCTGGCCAGCGGCGTGCAGGTGAAGGGGCCGCGCGATCTCAGTCAGGCGCTGCTCGCGCGCCCCGACCAGTTCGTGCAGGCGCTGACCGAGAAGCTGATGATCTATGCGCTGGGTCGGCCGTTGCGTCCGCAGGACATGCCGGGCGTGCGCGCCATCGTCAAACAGGCGGCAACTGACAATTACCGTTTTACGGCATTGGTGACCGGCGTGGTCAACAGCAATGCCTTTCGCATGCGGCGTCTGCCCGACGTGAAGGCCATCGAGCCCGCACGCACGGCACAGGCCAACTAGGCCGAGGTAGCTATGTACATCACCAGAAAACACCTGTCGCGACGCACCGTGCTGCGGGGCCTGGGCGTCAGCGTTTCACTGCCGTTGCTCAATGCGATGATTCCGGCAGCCACGGCGCTGGCCCAGACGGCTGCGGCACGCAAGCCGCGGCTGGGTTTCTTCTACTTCCCGCATGGCGCGGTGATGGAGAAATGGACGCCAGCCACCACCGACAAGGATTTCGTGCTCGGCAATATCCTCGAGCCGCTGGCGCCGTTCCGCAAGCAGCTCACGGTGGTGAGCAATCTCGGCAACAAGCCGGGCGAGAGCCGCGCGGTGCACGCCCTTGTTCCCGCGACCTGGCTGTCCTGCACTCATCCGCGCGAAGCACTCGAACCGTTCATGGCGACTACCGTCGATCAGCTCGCCGCGAAACACATGGGCCAGGACACGCCGTGGCCATCGCTGGAGACCGCGACGGCACAGGGGCACGGCGCGGGCAGCGCCTGCGAGCGCGGCTACGGCTGCAGCTTTTCGGGCACGCTTTCGTTCAGCACGCCGTCCACGCCGCTGCCGGTGGAGAGCAACCCGCGCCAGTTGTTCCTGCGCCTGTTCGGGCAGGGCGATTCGGCGGCAGAGCGCCGTTTCCTGATGGAGCAGACCACCAGCATCCTCGACATGATTTCCGGTGAGGTGTCTTCACTGGGCCGACGCCTGGGTGCGGAAGACCGCAACACGCTCAACGACTACCTGCAGAGCGTGCGCGAGATCGAGCGGCGCGTGCAGAACAATTCCCAGGGCGACCTGTCGCGGCTGCAGCTGCCGGATGTGCCGGGCGCGACCTCCGAGAGCTTCGACGAACAGCTGCAGCTGATGTTCGACCTGATCGCGCTGGCGTACCAGGGCAACCTCACCCGCGTGCAGAGCTTCATGCTCGCCCCCGAGGTCAGCGAGCAGACCTACAATCACATCGGCATTCCCGATGCCTTCCATGCGCTGTCGCATCACGCCAATGATCCGGCGAAGAAGGAGCGGCTGGCGAAGATCCAGCGCTATCACACCGAAGTGTTCGCGCGCTTCGTCGACAAGCTGTCGAAGATGCCGGACGGCGAAGGCAGCATGCTCGACAATTCTACCCTGCTGTTCGGCAGCAACATGAGCAACAGCAATGCGCACAACCAATACCCGTTGCCAACAGCGATCGTGGGTGGTGGTGCGGGGCGCATCAAGGGCGGCCAGCACATCAACTTCAAGGACCGCACGCCACTGGCCAATGTGCACCTGACGTTGCTGCAGCGTGCCGGTGTGCCCATCGAGAAGGTGGGCGACAGCACGGGCGCGATCGCGGAGATCTAGATGGCGCACACCTGCATTCACCGAGCATTGCCCGCGCTGCGGGCGGGGTTGATCAGCGGACTGCTGGTATTCTGCGGCCAGGCTGTCGCGCAGACGCCGGCCGACGATCCCGCCGATGGCACGACGCCACTGCACTGGGCCGTCTACAACAATGACGTGCAGGCGGTGAACAAGCTGCTGGCGGCGGGCACCAATGTGAATGCCCGCAATGACTACGGCTCGACGCCGCTGTCGGAAGCGGCTGTCGTGGGCAATGTCGAGGTGGTGCGCAAGCTCCTGGCGGCCGGCGCGGACGTGGAGTCCGCCAATGCCGATGGCATGACCGCGCTGATGATCATCGCGCGCACCAGCAACGTGGAAGCCGCGAAATTGCTGCTGAAGCGCGGCGCCAGGGTGAACGCGCGCGAGCGCTGGCGCGAGCAGACAGCGCTGATGTGGGCTGCGGCAGAAGGCCAGCCTGCGATGGTGAAGCTGCTCCTGCAGCACGGCGCGGAAGTGAATGCGCGCTCCCTCGTGAATGACTGGGAGCGGCAGGTGACGGCCGAGCCGCGCAAGCAGGCCCGTCCTTCCGGTGGGTTCACGCCACTGCTGTATGCCGCACGTCGCGGTTGCGCCGAGTGCGCGCGCCTGCTGCTGGATGGCGGCGCGGATGTGAACCTCACCGACCCCGATCGGGTGACGCCGCTGCTGCTGGCCACCATCAACCTGAATTTCGACACCGCCGCGCTGCTCATCCGCCGCGGTGCCGATGTGAACAAGTGGGATACGTGGGGACGCGCGCCGCTGTATGCAGCGGTGGACGTGAACACGGTGCCTACCGGGGGCCGCGCCGACCGTCCGTCACTTGACCGCACCACCGGCACCGAAGTCATCGAGATGCTGCTCAAGGCCGGCGCCAATCCGAACATGCAGCTCAAGCTGTTTCCACCGTATCGCTCGCTGCGCGATGACCGGGGAGCCGACGGCCTGCTGACGGTGGGCACCACGCCGCTGGTGCGCGCCGCCAAGGCGGGGGACACCGCTGCGATTCGCCTGTTGCTGAAGGCCGGCGCCAACCTTGAATTGCCGACCATCAACGGCATCACGCCATTGCTGGCCGCCGCCGGCAATGGTTCGTCTGCGCTGGATACGCGCGGACGATACAAGACCGAAGCCGAGGCAGTGGAGTCCGTGAAACTGCTGCTGGCAGCCGGCGCCGATGTCAACGCGCGCGATCGCAATGGCCAGACGGCATTGCACGGCGCCGCGGGCGTTGGCTGGAATTCATTGGTGGCGACACTGGCAGAGAGCAGGATCGATCTGTTCGCGAAGGATGCGCGCGGCCGCACTGCCGCTGACCTGGCGCGGGGCGAGGCCAGCACTTCCGGTCGCGCCGCCGGTGGCCAGGCGCGTCCCGAGACCGAAGCGCTGCTGCGGCGGCTCATGGCGGCAAACGGGGCAGGGGGAAGTGCGCCCTGAGGCGCCAGGCAACGCGATGGACCGACGCAGCTTTCTGACCCGGCTGGTTCCGGCCGCAGCGCTGGGACTGGCAGCGGCACAGGCACCGCTTGCCGCAGGCAAGGACGCCGCCCTTGTCATCACGCCGCTGGCTGATGCCGTCACGCTGATTTCCGGTGCGGGTGGCAATGTCGTCGTGCTGCGATCCGCGGAAGGCGTGCTGCTGGTAGATGGCGGTGCGCGTGCGAATTCCCCGCAATTGCTGCAGGCGGTGCGCGGGATCGCGGGCACCGCCCGCGTGCACACGCTGTTCAACACGCACTGGCATGCAGACCAGACCGGCTCCAACGCCACGCTGGGTGCGGCGGGAACACGCATCATTGCGCACGAGAACACGCGGCTGTGGCTCACCACCGATGT
>JBDSGY010000014.1:0-3600 GCA_039918755.1 Steroidobacteraceae bacterium | reverse complement strand
TGCGCCGGCGGCCAGCAGCGTGGCCACGATGTCCGCGTGGCCTGCCCGCGCTGCGAACATCAATGCGGTCTGGCCATAGCGCGCTTCAGGCACATCCACCGCGGCGCCATGCTTCAGCAGCGCCTGCACCAACTGCAACACGCCGGCCTGGGCCGCACGCATCAGCAGGGTTTCGCCGGTGGGTTCCTGCTGGCTGGCATTGGCGCCGGCCTGCAGCAGCAAAGTGACCATCGCAGCATTGCCGTTTGCAATGGCGAGGCTCAACGGGCTGATGTTGCGTTCGGTAAGGGCGCTGGGATTGGCACCGGCCTTGAGCAGCCTGCCCGCGCCGGCCAGATCATCCGCGTCTACGCGCCAGTGCAGGGCCGGTGTGCCGAACTGCCCCGGCGCATTGGGATCTGCACCCGACTTGAGCAGGGACTGCATGGTCACCGCGTCACCGGCCATGGAAGCATCGGCCACGGAAGCGCCGGCTGCCGATGCCAGTGGCGCAGCCAGAAAGGCCATGAACCAGATCCAAACCCCGTGGCGCATTTCTATTTGCAACCTTGCTTCTGCCGTTGGCAGGTTTAGCATGGGCGGACAACACTGGCTACACCAATGGGGATCAAGATCGTGCTCAAACCGACTCCTCCTGACCGACGCGGCATTATCACAGGCGGGCTGGCACTTGCGGCCAGCACTTTACTGCCCTCGGGGCGCAATGCGCGGGCTGCCGAGCCTGCCGCCGACCTTGGGCCTGCCGACGCGAAATTACTGCCCGGATTCAGGGTGGAGCGGGTAAAGACCAGCGGCGCCGAACTGCACACCGTGATCGGAGGCAGCGGCCCGCCCCTGCTGCTGATCCACGGCGCGCCGCTGACCCACCTTTCCTGGTACCGCGTGGCCCCCGAACTTGCGAAGAAATACACCGTCGTTGCCGCGGACCTGCGCGGCTACGGCGACAGCAGCAAGCCGGCAGATGGCGAAAACCACGTCAACTATTCGAAGCGGTCCATGGCGCAGGACCAGGTGGAGCTGATGCGCCACTTCGGCTTCGACCGCTTCCCCGTGGTGGGCCACGATCGCGGCGGCCGCGTTGCGCACCGTCTGGCGCTGGATCACCCCCAGGCCGTCACGCGCATGGCCGTGCTCGACATCGTGCCCACGCACTATCTGTACACGCATGTGACGAAAGCCTTCGTCGATGCGTACTTTCACTGGTTCCTGTACATCCGGCCGGCGCCTTTTCCCGAGGACATCCTCAATCGCGATGTGGTGGCCCAGTTCGGGCGCGCCAGTACGCCGGAACTGCGCGAGGAATACCTGCGCGTGTATCGCAATCCCGCCGCCGTGCACGGCATGTGCGAGGACTACCGCGCATCGGCCGGCATCGACATGACGTACGACGAGGCGGACCTGGCGAAGAAGATCGCCTGCCCGCTGCATGTGCTGTGGGCCAGCGACGGCGCAATGGGACGCATGTACGACGTGCTCGGCATCTGGAAGGAACGCGGCACCAAGGTCACGGGTGCCGCGTTGACCGGTGGGCACAATCTGCAGGAAGCGAATCCAGAGGGCGTGCTGGCGCAGCTGCAGCCGTTCCTGGCGGGCTGAAGAACAAGAACTCGGGAAAGATTCGAGCGGGGTGAGGCATGAACCGGGTGAGGTTGCTAGTACTGGGCCTGGCGGTGTGTGGCGTGGGGCACGCGGCCGCGCCGAATCCGGCCCCGGTCCCGGTCCCGCCGGCGGCGCCGGTGGCGGCCAAAGCGCCGCCCCCTGCCCCCACACCCTTCGAACTTGCACTGGTCGACATGCAGGGCCAGAAGAAGGTGTTGGGCACGCTGCCGGATTACGTGTTCGCGCCGCGTGTGTCACCCGACGGCACGAAGGTGGCGTTTGAGCTGGCAGAACCCCGGACCGCTGCCAGTCAGCCACAGGTGCTGCGCCTGTTTGTAGCCGAGCTGGGCAAGCTGGACCAGCGACGTGCGCTGCAGCCTACGGTCACAGCCTCGCAGAACCTGGCGCCGGTCTGGTCGGACGACGGCGACTGGATTGCGTTCATGGCACAGGGCAATGGCGCGGACGAGATCTTCTGGCAGCGGTCGGATGGATCGATACAGCCAAAGCTGCTGGTCGACGGACGGGCCCCGGAGGGTTTGTACAAGGGCCGCACCCTGGTCTTCATCACCCGTACCGGCGACCGCGACTATGGCATCTCGGCGATGGACCTGAACACGAGGAAGGTCACCCGTCTCATCGATCAGCCAGGATCCGACCAGCACAGCAGCCGCGTTTCGCCCGACGGCAGATGGATCGCATACGCCTCCAATGAGACGGGCAGACAGGAGGTCTGGGTCGAGCCGTATCCCGGCACGGGCAAGCGCTTTCAATTGACCAGCACTGGCGGTCGGCACCCGGTGTGGGCGCCCGATGGCAAGACGATTTACTTCGACCAGGATGGGAAGATGTTCCGCATGGATGTAACGCTGGGAACAGAAGCCAAAGGCTCCGCCCCGGCGGCGCTGCCCATTGCAGGCTTCCAGCAGGGCGAGGCGCGCCGACAGTTCGACATCACGCCAGACGGCAAGGGTTTCGTGCTGCTGTTTCCCGCCAAGCCTTCGCCTTAGTTTTTCATACACCGCTCACCTCACCTTGCACTTCTTCTTCTCGGCGGACGGGACCGGGGGCGGAGCGTCGTTCGCATGTGAAAGGGATGCGTTCAATGCGACTGCAAGTGCTGCATCACCGCTGACGAAATCGTCCCACCTGACCTCCTGGCCCCTGCGGTGACCCTTGAGGGTCAGCTTGAGGCCGGCTTCATCCAGGGCCACCACATAGGCACGACCCTTGATGATCACTTCCCGTCTGAGTGCGCCATGCAGCTTCGTGACCATCAGCCGTACCCGGAGAGTTTTCAGGAGACACACGGAAACTACACTGAGGGGCGGGAGCGGGCTGTAGGGCTAGGCCTACACGTCAGCGGGTTCCCTGGGTTTGCCTCGGACTGACATTATTGCGGTTATGCACGATCAGATGCGCACCGCGCGCCATTGGCTGCCGATATTGCTGTTTAGCTTCGCTGCCCTGCAGGGATGCAGCACGCCGGGAGGCAGGAAGGACGATGCGAGTCCGGCTTCCGCCGAACCAGCCCCCGCCCGGCTATCGTTCAAGGTCGACGTGGTCAGCCAGAACCGTCGCGTGGCGCGGCATCTGGAACGGTACCTCGACATCCAGCGCTTCTCGGATTTCCCCGACCTGCAGGCGGGGGAACTGCGGCGCCTGCTGGGCGAAGCCGAATCCAATGCGCGCGACCTGCTCGCAGCCCTGGGTTACTTCGACCCCAAGTTGAAACTCGAGGCGGGAGAGCCCGAAGGCGAGCGCGGCACGCGCAAGATTGTCATCGATGTAGATCCCGGAACGCAGACAAGGATCGCAAGCCACGCGATCAGTTTCGCGGAGCCGATGAACAGCGACGCACAGTCCGAGCGGCAGCGCCGGGCAATCCAGCGCGACTGGTTGCTGAATGAAAAGGATCCGTTCACCCAGGAAGAATGGGACGCGGCAAAAACTGCCGGGCTGCGCACACTGCAGCGCGAGCGCTACCCCACGGCCCGCATT
>JBDSGY010000013.1:0-3178 GCA_039918755.1 Steroidobacteraceae bacterium | reverse complement strand
AGGATCCGGCACTTCTCTTCCCACCAAGGGCACCGCGCTGCTCAGCGTGCGCGAGCGCGACAAGCCCGGTGCCGTCGACATGGCACGCAAGCTGATCTCGAAGGGTTTCGACATCGTGGCCACCGATGGCACCGCGCGCATGATCGAAGCCGCCGGACTTGCGTGCCGCCGTGCCAACAAGGTGCGCGAGGGCCGTCCGCATATCGTCGACATGATCAAGAACGACGAGATCGCATTGATCGTGAACACCACCGAGGGCCGCCAGGCCACGCGTGATTCGATGGCCATCCGGCGCGAGGCGGTCAGCCGCCGGGTCACGTACTTCACGACGCTGGCCGCCGGGCTCGCCACGTGTGAAGCGCTCGATCATCTTGAAGATGTGGATGTGAACCTTCTGCAGGACCTGCACCGGGAGCTCAAGTCGTGAAGCGAGTACCCATCACATTGCGCGGCTCGGAATCACTGCGCATCGAGCTGCGCACGCTCAAGTCCGAGGCACGCCCGAACGTCATCAAGGCGATTGCCGAGGCGCGTGCGCATGGCGATCTGTCCGAGAACGCCGAATATCACGCGGCGCGTGAACAGCAGGGTTTCATCGAAGGGCGCATCCAGGAACTGGAGTCCAAGCTCTCCAATGCCGAGATCATCGACGTCACGCAGCTCGAGGCGAACGGCAAGGTGGTCTTCGGCTCGACCGTCGAGCTGGAAGACGAGGATTCGGGCGCCAAGGTCACATACCAGATCGTTGGCGAGGATGAAGCCGATATCAAGCTGAGCCGTATTTCCTATGCGTCTCCGATTGCGCGCGCGCTGATGGGCAAGGCCCAGGGCGACGCCGTGGAAGTGGCGGCACCCGCGGGCAAGCGCAACTACGAGATCATCTCCGTCCGCTACATCTGATTGCCGGCAGCCAGTCGGCGCGGTTCAGAGATTGATCACGGCGTTCGACTCGTGACCCGCCTGTCGCAGCATTTCATGGAGGTGCGGCAGGAATTGCCAAGCTGCCAGCAGCAACACGGCCACCACCGCCAGCCATAGCAGTCCCGACCAGGCATCCGCCCAGCCATGCAGGCGCCCGCCATTGGCGTAGTACAGCGACGCCTTGCGCGCGGCGCCGATGGGCAGGGCGATCAATGCATAGACCAGCAGCAGCACGATGACGGCTATCCAGCGTGGCACGTCCGGCACGCCATTGAACCACTCGCCATGTGGCCACACGCCGATCTGCATGTGCTGGGTAGCCCACCAGGCCGAGAGCACACCAATGGCCATCGCCGCAAACCACACTGCTGACAGCAGCGTAAACACCGGCAGCAGCACGCCACCCATCACGCGAGCGGCATATCCTGGCGGTGGACCTGGCGGCGCTCCAGCAGCGACGAACGCGCTGCTGCCCCGATTCATCCGGCGGCGAGCCCGGCGCTCCGCACGCCAGTCGTCACTTTTTTTTTTGCGCGGTCGACTAGTTCCTGGGCGCTGAACGGCTGTCCGTGTGCGGCCGAGAGCTCTTCCGGCGTGTGGGCGACCGGCATGACGAAGATCAGCACGACATACGCCAGCAGGCCGAAGCCGCCGCCGAAGATTGCCAGCATGACGAAGGCCACGCGCACCCACGTCACGTCCACAGCCGCGTAGGCGGCAAGGCCCGTGCACACGCCGCACCACTTCTGTCCCTCGCGGATGCGATACAGCCGGCGCGGACCCGGGCCGCGGCCGCCGATGCCCGCGCCCGGAGCACCTGCCGCTGGTGCCTCGCCAGGGCCGGCGGCACGTGCGGTCGACTCCTCACTGGCACCGGCTACTGGACCCATCTCTTTCAGGATGCGGTCGATCTCCGCGGCACTGACCACGGTCTTGTAAGGCCCGTGCGCCAGGCGGCATTTGTCGGCAATGGCCTGCTCCAGATCCGACAGTATTTCCGCGCGGTCCGGGTTGTTTGCCAATGCGCGCTCGGCGCTTTCCAGATACGCGCGCAGCGCCTCGAAGCCGTCTTCGTCGATCTGGTAGGCGTTGTGGTTGAGATTGATCGTGGTGACTTTGCGCATGTCAGTTTCCCAGTCGGGTGAGGGTGTCGTTCAGGTGTTGCCAGTAACCAGCCAGTTCATCGAGCGCGCGGCGGCCCGGTTCGGTGAGCTTGTAGTACTTGCGGGGCGGGCCGGAATCGGACTCCTGCCATTCATACTCGACCAGCTCCTCGCGGCGTAGCCGGCTCAGCAGGGGATACAGGGTGCCTTCCTGGGTGGCGAACTCCGTGCCGGCCAGGCGTTGCAGCATTTCGGCCACGTATAGTTTTTCGGCGGCCACCACCCGCAGCACGGCGAATTCCAGCAGTCCTTTGCGGATGGGGCCGAATTTTTCGCTGAGGTCCATATTGAAGCGGTTGGCGTCCGGGAAGCTACCTTGTGATAGAAAGGTATCAGTATTTAAAAAGGGGCGCAAGTCCCGCGGACCGGCGCCCCAGCGGACTGGCAGGTGGCGTCAGAAGCTGTAGCGCAAACCCGCCCGAACCGTCCGCGGTTCCTCCGAGCGGCTCATGCGACCTGCAGTGGGCTGGGCATCGATGGCAGGCAGATAGGACTCATACCAGTACACGATGTCCTTGCCCTTGCCGTCGAAGGCATTGAGCAGTTCGCCGTAGAGCATCCAGTGTCCCTGCTTCCAGGCTGCGCGCACATTCAACACGTTTTCAGCGGGGGCGCGGTGCGCGTTGTCCTCGGTGAGGGGGTAGGGACCCAGATGCCGCAGCCGGGTGCTCAGTTCCCAGGGCCCACTGATGTACGCGATGCCGAGCTCGCCCGCGGATTCAATCGCGCCCGCGATATGCGTCTCGCCAGCTACCGCATCCGGCCCGAAATAACGCGCGCGCGAATGCGTCCAGGTGGCATCGATTGCCAGTGATTCGACCGGTCGCCAGAACGACACCAGCTCATAGCCACGACGACGACTGGCAGGTCCGGGTTCCACCGAGTTCGAATCACCCACGAACTTCAGTTCACTGCCCACATCCAGCCACCAGTAGGTGGTGGTCAGCGAGAACGAACCACGCTGGTAGCGGCCTCCAACCTCCTTGCCCTTGCCGGTTATCAGCCCTGCAACGGGCGGGTCGCTGGCAGTAACGCCGCGTGAATCGTTGGAATGGAAGCCGCGACCCCAGTTGGCGTACGCCTCGATGGACTGC
>JBDSGY010000012.1:0-3803 GCA_039918755.1 Steroidobacteraceae bacterium | reverse complement strand
CCAAGGAAGAGCTGCTGGGTGCGATCGAAACGCACATTGGGAGATAGGCAATTGGCTCTCATACTCATCGTCGACGACTCCCCCACCGAAGTGCATGTCATGAAGAAGGCGCTCGAGAAGAGCGGCTACAAGACAGCTACGGCGGGCGACGGTCAGGAAGGCGTGCGCCTGGCAAAGGAAATGCACCCTGACCTCATCTTCATGGACATCGTCATGCCCGGCATGAACGGCTACCAGGCCACGCGCGCCATCGTCAACGACCCGGGCACGCGCTCCATCCCCATTGTCATGGTCACTTCCAAGGGCCTCGAGACGGATCGCGTCTGGGGCCTGCGCCAGGGCGCGGTCGATTACATGGTCAAGCCTGTTTCGCCCGACCTGCTGGTGCAGAAAGCCCAAGCCACGCTTGCAGCCTAGGGCCGCACCGGTGGACCCCAATTCCCTGATCAGGGCACTGCGCGACAAGCCATACGACCTGCTGGTGGCGCTGGATCGCCGTGGCCGCACCTCTGCCACGGAGGCTGGCGAAGCCGCCACTGCCGATCGGGAGTGGGTGGGCGTAGCGTGGCGCATGGCGGGCGAGGCATATCTCGTCGCGCGCGAGGAAATGCGCGAAGTGCTCACCTATCCCAGTCAGCTCACCCGCGTGCCGGGTGCCAAGGGCTGGGTAAAGGGACTCGCGAATGTGCGCGGCGCATTGCTGCCCATCATCGACCTGCGTCAATACCTGGGCAGTGGCGCCACGCCCCTGACCCGCAATACCCGCCTGCTCGTCGTGAACCATCGCGACGTGCCGGCGGGCCTGCTGGTGGATGAAGTGCTGGGCTTCCGGCGCTTCACCGATGGTGAATTCAGCGGCAATGCGCCGCCCACCATCGTGCGTTGCGAACGTTATATCGCAGGAGCCTTCCGGCGCGGGGCTGAAGCCTGGCCCGTGCTGAGTCTGCGCCTGCTAGTTGAAAACCCGGGGTTCCTGGATGCCGCAGCCTGACAATTCAAACACCTCGCGCAGCCTCGTCTTCATCGCGCTAGCCGCGCTGGTGCTGGTGCTGGCCGCTGCCCTTGCGCTTTTTTCCGGCAGCAGTCTGGGAGTGCTCGCCGGTGTGCTGGCGCTGATCGGCCTGGTGCCGCTGGCGCTGCTGTTCCTTTCCATCCGCAGCAATGTCGACGAGGCGGCACTGGCCCGCATGACGGTGGAGTCCCAGCGCCGCGAAAGCGAGCGCAACCAGGGCGCCATCCTGCGGTTGCTCGACGAAATCGCAGGCCTCGGGCAGGGCGACCTCACGGCCACCGCCACGGTCACCGAGGACATCACTGGCGCCATCGCCGATTCGGTCAACATCGCGGTTGAATCGCTGCGTGGCCTCGTGACCACCATCAACCAGTCGTCAGGGCAGGTGGATGCCGCAGCCCGGCAGACGCAGGCACTGGCGCAGCACCTGGCAAAATCCTCCAGCGCGCAATCGCGCCAGATTGCTTCTGCCACCGAGTCCATCGGCGCGATGGCCGGTTCCATCGAAGAAGTTTCTGGCAATGCCGAGCGGGCGGCCGACGTGGCGCGCCACTCGGTCGATATCGCGCACAAGGGCGGCGAGGCGGTACGCCGCACCATCGACGGCATGAACGCCATCCGCGAAACGATCCAGGAAACGTCCAAGCGCATCAAGCGCCTGGGCGAGAGCTCGCAGGAAATCGGCAACATCGTCGAGCTCATCAACGACCTCGCGGAACAGACCAACATCCTTGCCTTGAACGCGTCGATCCAGGCGTCGATGGCCGGCGAAGCCGGACGCGGTTTTGCCGTGGTGGCCGATGAAGTGCAGCGGCTGGCCGAACGCGCCACCAATGCCACCAAGCAGATCGATACGCTGGTGCGCGCCATCCAGACCGACACCAACGGCGCGGTTGTTTCGATGGAGCGCAGCACGGCCGATGTGGTCGGCGGCGCCACGCTGGCCGAGAACGCCGGCGCCGCGCTTGAAAAAATCGAGCATGTGTCGAACCAGATCGCAAGCCTGGTGCAGAACATCTCCGCCAGCGCCCGCAACCAGTCGCAGTCGTCGCAGAGCGTGGCGCGCAACATGCAGGTGCTGCGTGAGATCAGCTCGCAGACGGCCGATGCCACCAGCAACACCTCCGAGGCCATCGCGAAGCTGGCGCAGCTGTCCGCTGCGCTGCGCAAGTCGGTGTCCGGCTTCCGCCTGCCCGATGCCAGCGCCGCCGCCACCGGCACACACCGCGTGCGGGGAATTCCCGATCCGGAAGTCGCCACCACCGGCACCTTCCGTCGTGTTTCCGGTGATGTGAATGGGTGAGGCTGCGACTGACTTGACGCCGCGCGTCGCCAGCCAGACGCTGGACGCCGTTGTCCGCGAAATCATGGCATCGCTCACCGAGGCGCGCGTTGCGCTGGAAGCCTTCGTCGAGCAGGACGACAACGCGGGGCTGCTGCAGCGCTGCTGCGCCGAACTTTCGCAGGTGCAGGGCGTGCTGCGCGTCATGGAGATCCATGGCGCCGCGCTGCTAGCCGAGGAAATGTACGGCGTCTGTTCATATCTGGAAGCCACCGTCGGTGCGCGCAAGAACCAGGCCGAGGCGCTCGATGCGCTGATGCGCGCAATCGTGCAGTTGCCCGGCTACCTGGACCGCGTGATGGCCGGCGGGCGCGACATGGCGCTGGTGCTGCTGCCATTGCTGAACGACATGCGCGCCGTCCGCGGCAGTCCGCTGCTGTCGGAAGGCACGCTGCTGTCGCTGAATCTGCGTTCGGACCAGCAGGCTGCGCCGCAGCCCGTTGCCAACGGCGAGGACATCGTCACCGTCACGCAGTGGGCGCGCAAGCTGCGATCCCGCTTCCAGATGGGGCTGGTGGGCTGGATCCGGGGCGAACGCGTAGACCATCACCTGGAAAACATCGCTGCGACGGCGACCCACTTCGAGAACATTGCGACCACGCAGGCCTTGTTCCAGCTGTGGTGGGTGGTCGGTGCGCTGATCGAGGCGCTGCGCGAGCGCGGCCTGGAAGGCAGCGTGTCGGTGAAGCGGCTGCTGGGCCTGGCCGATCGCGAGATCAAGCGGCTGTATGAACAGGGCGAAGCGCTGTATGCGCAGCATCCGCCGGTGGAATTGCTGAACAACCTGCTCTATTACATCGCGCGCACGACTTCCAATGGACCGCGCGTGTCCGCGGTGCGCAGTTCGTTCCGCCTGGCCGACCTGCTGCCCGTGGACGAGAGCGTCGAGCAGGAACGCGAAAATCTTTCGGCGCCGTCCATCAAGCTGATGCAGACGGTGGCCGCGGCGATCCGCGAGGACCTCGCCAAGGTGAAGGATGTCCTCGACATCTACGTGCGTCGTGGTGGCGCCGCGCCCGACGAACTCGGTTCGCAGGTGGAGCTGCTGCGTAAGATCGGCGACACGCTCGGCGTGCTGGGCCTGGGCGAGCAGCGCGCGAAGGTGCAGGCGCAGATCACCTCCCTCGAAGCGCTGGCCGCCTCGAATGACCGCCCCTCCGAATCGGCGCTGGTCGACATCGCGGCGGCACTCATCCAGGTGGAAGACCACCTCGATGACGAACTGATCGGCATGATCCTGCCGCGCACGAGAGCGCCCGGTGAAGCGCCGGTCGATATCGACTTCCAGCATGTGCAGTCGGCCGTGCTGCGCGAATGCGTGGTGAACCTGGCGCGCGTGAAGGAATACATCGCGCAGAACGTCGGCGGCACGCTCGATGCCACCGGCTTCGACAACTGGCTCGATCTGATGCAGGGCATGCAGGCGGGCCTGCTGATGCTGGGCAAGAC
>JBDSGY010000011.1:0-2569 GCA_039918755.1 Steroidobacteraceae bacterium | reverse complement strand
TGGAACTGCGCAGCGATTCCGCACTTGGAGTCGCCGGCCTTACCGAATGTGCGCGCCGCGGTTCGGTGCTCGTGGCAAACAGTCTCGGCTCCGGCGTGCTGGAATCCGGCACGCTGCTGGGCTTTTTACCGCGCATCGCCGAACGCCTGCTGGGCGAAGACCTGCTGCTACCTTCCATCGGCACGTGGTGGTGTGGAGAGCCAGCTGCGCTGCGCGATGCGCTCAAGCGCGTGGATCGCCTGGTGTTCAAGCCTGCGGATCCCGCCAAGCATTTCGACGTCATTTTCGGCCACGACCTGGATGCCAAGGCGCTGGTCGCGTTCAGGCAGCGCCTGGAAGCCAATCCCGAGGCTTTCGTCGCGCAGGAACTCGTACACGTGTCGCAGGCCCCGGTGCTGTCGCGCGATGAGAAGCAGCGCATGGAGCCGCGCGCCATCGGCCTGCGCGGGTTTGCCGTCGCCACCCCGGCTGGCTACACCGTCATGCCCGGCGGGCTCACACGTGTCGCCAACAGTGCCACTGCGCGCGTGGTATCCATGCAGCGCGGCGGCGGATCGAAGGACACCTGGGTGATGTCGCCGGGGCAGGTCGATTCCAGTTTCACATTGTTGCGCACGACGGTTACGCCTGCCGATCTGGTGCGTGCACCCGCAGGCCTGCCATCGCGTCTGGCGGAGAATCTCTTCTGGCTCGGCCGCTACCAGGAACGCTGCGACGATATGGCGCGCCTGCTGCGCTCGACGCTGGGCCTGAAACTGCAGGAGAGCGACGACGAGGAAAATTCCCAGCAGCCGCTGGAAGAACTGGCGCGCGTGACCGGCCTGATCGACGTGGACAGCAAAGACATCGACCAGGCATTGCTGAGCGCCGCGCTCTCGGGAGACGAACCCAACAGCCTGCCTGCCAACCTGAAGGCGTTGCAGCAGGTGGCATTCCATCTGCGCGAGCGCATGTCACTGGACAACTGGCGCATCCTCAACAACGTGCTGCAGGACATTCCCGACAGCGACGAACAGGAAGTCACCGCTGCGCTGGAGTGGCTGGACCTGGTCACCGTGCGGCTCATGACGCTCTCCGGGTTTGCACTGGATGGCATGACCCGCGACAACGCCTGGCGCTTCATGTCGATCGGCCGCCGGATGGAACGGCTGATCTTCCAGTGCGCGGCACTGCAATGCGCCTTCGAGCACGATGGCACCGCGGGCCTGACCTGGCTACTCCGCCTGTCCGATTCCGTGGTCACCTACCGTGCCCGCTACATGACCAGCCCTGAATGGCTGCCCGTGCTCGACCTCGTGGTGGTGGACGCCAGCAACCCACGATCCATCCTGTTCCAGGCACGTGGCGTCCTTGGTTATCTCGAAGTGCTGCAATCAGCGTATGGCCCGTGTGGTGCCGAGCTGCTGCGCGACCATGTGAAGTTCCTGATGGAGATGGATCGTGGCAAGCACCTGAACCCCGAAAGCGAGGAACTGCGCGCCACCATCAGCGGCTTGCGCGGGGCGGCGCTGCAGCTCAACGATCGCCTCACACAGCGCTTCTTCAATGTTGGCCAGGCCCGTGGCTGGTCGTCGCTGAGGTTGTGATGCTGAACAGCAGGTCAGTCCGCTATCGCGTGGTACACGAGACGAGCTATCGGTATTCGTCACTGGTCACCAGCAGCCGGCAGATCGCGCATCTGAGCCCGCGGCAGACGAGCTGGCAGCAGGTGCTTTCGCACAGCCTCGACATCTCGCCCGATTGCGATGAGCAGACCGAGGGTGTCGACTACTTTGGCAATCGCATGGTCAGCCTGTTCGTGGACGAGCCTCACCAGGCGCTGATCGTGCGCGCTGAATCCGAAGTCATCGTGTCGCGCTACGCGCCATTGCCCGGCGCGCCGTCACCAGCCTGGGAGCAGTCGCTGGCGGTCAAGGGCGGGTGGGGCCCGGGCGCTGACCTGGAAGTGGAAGCCTATCGCGCGCCTTCCCCGCTGGTGCCTTTGCTCGCCTCCGCGCGTGCCTATGCCGCCCCGAGCTTCAGTTCGGGACGTCCCTGGCTGACCGCGCTGCTCGATCTCACCCAGCGCATCCGCCGGGAGTTCGTGTACGACCCCAAGGCCACGACCATCACCACCAGTGTCGAGGAAGTGCTGGCCCTGAAGCGCGGCGTCTGCCAGGACTACGCGCACCTGATGCTTTCATGCCTGCGATCGCTCGGTATTCCCGCGCGTTACGTCAGCGGCTACGTACTGAACCGCAGCCATGCCGACGGCACCCGGCTCACCGGGGCAGACGCGTCGCATGCCTGGGTTTCAGCACATTGCCCTGGCCTGGGTTGGGTCGCTTTCGACCCTACCAACGGCAAGATTGCCGACATCGAATTCGTCACGCTTGGATGGGGCCGCGAATACCTCGACGTCACCCCGTTGCGCGGCGTGGTGCTGGGCGCGGCCAGCCAGCAGCTCGCGGTTGCCGTCAGCGTCACCCCATTGTCCGAACCGGCAGGTGTCGCGCGCGCCTGATTGCCGCGACCCGCATTAGAGCGGCTGACCAGTCAAGAAAGGGGCGATTCTGCCTTGCCCTTGCCT
>JBDSGY010000010.1:0-7466 GCA_039918755.1 Steroidobacteraceae bacterium | reverse complement strand
CGCCAGCCGTGGCGCGGCGAAGGCCAGCAGCTGCAGGTCGAACCCGTCGCAGAGCAGAGCTACCAGCAGCAGCCCCAGGATGAAGTAGTTGCGGCCGGTCAGTTGCTGCCGGTCGACCAGCTCGTCGACCCGCACGATGCGTGCATCTGCCATCTGCCCCTCGCTACATTTTGTAGTCGTTCTGGCTGCGAGCGTACTCGATAAAGAAATCCAGCGCCGCGGCATTCGCCATGGCGTCGCGGTTGGCCGCCTTGGACAGCGGCACGCCCGCAAGGATGCGCCTCACCGGCACTTCCATGCGCTTGCCGGAGATGGTGTAGGGGATCGCAGGCACCTGATAGATCTTGTCGGGAATATGGCGCGGCGTGTATTCCGTGCGCAGCCGGTCGTTGATCTGCTTCACCAGCGCGTCGTCCAGCACCCGGCCTTCCGCGAGCTTGACGAACAGCGGCATGAAGAACTTGCCGCCTGGCAGGTCCAGGTTGACGATCAGTCCGTCCTCGACACCCGGCACCAGCACGATGGTGCGATAGATCTCGGAGGTGCCGATGCGGATGCCGAACCGGTTGAGCGTGGCATCCGAACGTCCCAGCACATAGCAGCCGCCGCGCTCGTTGATCTTGTAGAAGTCACCCTGCCGCCACATGCCGGGGAAGTCGGAGAAATAGGTCTCGATGTAGCGCTCGTCGTTCTTGTCGTTCCAGAAACCCACCGGCATCGATGGCGCGGGCTGGTTCAGCACCATCTCGCCCACCTCGTTGATGGCGAACTTGCCGTCATCGCCGATGACATGCACCGCGATGCCGAGGCAACGGGACTGCATCTCGCCCGCACGCTGCGGCAGGATCACGCAACCACCGACGAAGCCCGAGCAGATATCAGTGCCGCCGCAGCCCGGCGCGATCCACGCGTCCTGCTTCACATTCGCATGGAACCAGGCCTGGCACTCCGGCGACACCGGCGATCCCGCGAGCGTCACGGACTGCAGATGCGTCAGGTCGAACTTGTTCTTCGGGACGACGCCGTTCTTTTCGAGGATGGCCTGGTACGTCGGGCTGGCGCCGAAGAGATTGGCCTTGGAATCCTGCACCATCTTCCACAGCACATCGCCATCGGGCCAGGCGGGATTGCCGTCGTACAGCACCGGCCGCACATTCGACAGCATCGAGCTCACCAGGAAATTCCACATCATCCACCCGGTGGTGGTGAAGAAGAAGAGGGTCTCGCCGGCGCGCATGTCGAAGTTGAATGCCAGGTGCTTGAGCTGCTCGAGCATGATGCCGCCATGGCTGTGCATGATCGGCTTCGGCAGACCCGTGGTGCCCGACGAGAAAAGAATCCACAGCGGGTGGTTGAACGGCACTTCCTCGTACGTGAACCCGGCGCGCGACACTGGGGGGTGGTCGAGCAGTTCGCTCCACAGGATCGCCTTCGGGACCGAGCGCGGCGCATCGGTCTTCAGGTAGTTATGCTGGATCACGTGCTTCACCGTAGTGAGGCGCGCCAGGATCTTCTCCACCTCCGGCATGCGGTCGAAAGGCTTGCCGCCGTACTGGTAGCCATCCACATGGATGAACACCGTGGGCTCGAGCTGCGAAAAGCGGTCGAGCACGCCGGGCGTGCCGAAGTCCGGCCCCACCGACGACCAGATGGCGCCGACGCTGGTTGTGGCGAGCATCGCGATCAACGCCTCTGGCGTGTTGACCATGTAGGCGCAGACGCGGTCGCCGCGCTTCACGCCCAGCTTGCGGAATTGCGTCGCCGCGATGCGCACCTTGCCGGCCAGCTCCTCCCAGGAAACCTCACGCAGCGCCTGGCGCTCGTTCAGGTGCAGCAGCGCGGTGGCGCTGGGACGCTCATGCCTCAGCATGTGGCGCGCATAGTTGATCTCGGCGCCGGGGAACCACTCGGCGCCGGGCATCGTGCGCTTGCCGAGCAATGCGGTCGGCGGGCGGGTTGCCTCGATGCCGAAGAAATCCCAGCACGCCTGCCAGAATGCATCGATGTCGGTGGTGGACCAGGCCCACATGGCCTCGAAGTCAGGGAAGGTCAGCCCGCGTTTTTCCGTCAGCCAGTTCCGGAAGTCGGTCAGACGGGCACGCGCAATACGCTCCGGAGATGGATTCCAAAGCACTGTCCCAGCCTCGATCATTCGCTGCTCCGTCAAAAAAGTGCGCTATTGAAGCATGATTTGCGCGACCTTGGCCGGCGACGCAGAATCGCCGCCAACATATGCGTGATCCTGAATTACCCCATGGCGGCGGGTTTATCCCGCGGTGCGATTCCGGTAAGGCTTGACCAGGAAATGCTTGCCGTGGGCAGACATGCCCGCCAGCAACGGCGCGATTTGTCTTATTGAGTACGATAGCGGACCTAAGCCCAAGGGGAAGCGAAGATGACCACAGAAGAACTGGCAAGCATTGAAGCGTGCCGCACGTTGATCCTCGAGTTCGCGGCGCGCATCGACAATGGTCAGACGCACACCCTGGGGGAACTGCTCACCAGCGACGCGACCTTTGCACGCCCCACCGCGCCGGATGTGGTGATCAGCGGCGCCGACGCCATCCTTGCCGCCTTCGCCTCGCGGCCGAAGACCATGGTCACCCAGCACCTGAACCTGAACGTCCGCGTCCATCTCACCGGTCCTGATTCCGCCGAAGGGCATTCGATCGTGATGCTGTTCATCGCGAGCACCAATGATGAACTGGTGCCGGGCAAGGGCCGCAAGGCCGGGGCCCCGTTGCTGGGCACCTGGACTGACAGCTTCGTGCGCACCAGCCAGGGCTGGCGCTTCAAGCATCGCCGTGGCGCGGTGACGATGAACACCTGATCGCCATGCTCACGCCGGCCTCTTCCATCGCCATCATCGGCTTCAGCGACAGTGGCCGCAGCCTGGGTGCGCAGCTGGCGGCGCATGGCTGCGCACTGCGTGCCTATGACGCGATGCTGGATGCGGAGAGCACGCGCGAACTCATGCAGGACCATATCGAGGCCAGTGGCCTGGATGCCAGCCGGACGCTGGCCGAGGCATTGCGCGGCGCCAAGCTCGTGATTGCCACCGTGGATGCCAGGCACTCGGCGCAGACGGCGCGTTCGGCCGCGGCGCTGCTCGTCGCGGGACAGATCTATCTCGACCTGAGCGGCGCCACGCCATCGATCCATCGCGACAATGAACTGCTCATCGAAAGCAGCGGCGCACAGCATATCGTGGGGCAGTTCCATTCCACGCTGTCGCTGACGGGTCGCGCTGCCAGCAGCCTGGCGGCGGCGCTGCAGTCCCTGGGATGTGCCGCCCATGCCGTGGATGCCTTGCCGACCGAGCCACATGTGCCTGGTCATTACGAGACTGTCGGCGCCACGCCTCGCCGCGGCGAACTGCCCTGAACAAAGAGCCCCCATGCAGTTCCTGCGCTCGCTGATCTACACCGGATTCTTCCTGTTCTTCACCTTCTGCTACGCGATCCTGTTCGTGGTCGTGGCCGGCCTGCTGCCCTGGCGGGCGCGGTTCGGGATGGCCCGCTTCTGGGCCAACGTCCTGCTGGGTGCGCTGCGCATTGTCTGCGGCCTGCGCTACCGGGTTGAGGGACGCGAGAACCTGCCGGCCAACGGCGCCTGCGTTGCGCTGATGAAGCACTCCTCCAGCTGGGAGACGTTTGCGCAGGCGGCGATCCTGCCGCCGCAGGTGTGGGTGCTGAAGCGCGAGCTCACATGGATTCCGTTCATCGGATGGGGCGTGCGGTTCCTGCGCTGCATCGCCATCGATCGCGGTGGCGGTGGCGCCGCGGTGCGGCACCTGATTGCGCAGGGACGCGAGCGCCTGGCGGAAGGCAAATGGATCGTGGTCTTCCCGGAAGGCACGCGCATGCCGCCCGGAGAAACGCGTCGCTATGGTGCCGGCGGCGCTGCCGTCGCGACAAGTGCCGGCGTGCCGGTGCTGCCGGTGGCACACAACGCGGGCTATTTCTGGCCGCGGCGCGGCCTGCTGAAAAAAGCCGGCTGCGTCCGCGTGGTGATCGGCGCGCCCATCGCCACCGAGGGACGCGATCCGCGCGAGATCAACGAGGAAGCGCAGCGCTTCATCGAAGCGAATTCCGGCCCGCCGGCCTGAAGAGCAGCTACAGCAGCGCCGCTACGGCGGCATCCAGGTCTTCGGGTTTGTCTTTCGGCGCGTAGCGCTCGACCACTTCGCCCTGCCGGTTGACGAGGAACTTGGTGAAGTTCCACTTGATGAGCTCGGTGCCCAGCAGCCCCGGCTTCGCGTCTTTCAGGAACTGCCACAACGGATGCGCAGCGGCCCCGTTCACATCGACCTTCGCGAACATCGGGAAGGTGACGTCGTAGGTGGTGCTGCAGAACGTGCCGATGTCCGCTTCGCTTCCCGGCTCCTGCGCGCCGAACTGGTTGCAGGGGAAGCCGAGCACTGCGAAGCCACGCGCGCTGTATTTGCGGTACAGCGCCTCGAGGCCGGTGTACTGCGGCGTGAAGCCACAGCGGCTGGCGACGTTCACGATCAGCAGCACCTTGCCGCGAAACTCTGCCAGCGTGCTTTCCGAGCCGTCGATCCGTCGTGCACTGATGTCGTACAGCATGGTGATTCCCGGTTACTGCCTTTCCATGGAGGGTACACGCATCGGACGGCAACCCTGCAGCGAATCCAGCGCGGGGCGATATACGGTGGTACTGACGCCCGCCAGTCCCAGCAGCGTGTGCGCAACATTGTCATGCGACGCGGAAATCCCGAGCCTGCCACGCAGGCAATCCGCATCCACGCTCAGCCGCGGCAGCGCGCCAGTGGAGAACCACATCAGCATCGGTACCTGCTTCTGCACATCCGGCGCGATCAGGTACGGCTGACCATGCAGGTAGAGGCCGTTCTCGCCCAGCGATTCACCGTGATCCGAGACATAGAACAGCACCGAATCCACCTGCGTGTTGCGTCCCAGGCGGTCGATCATTCCCGCCAGCACGTAATCCGTATACACGATCGAATTGTCGTAGGCGTTGACGATCTCGGCGTCCGAGCAGGTCTCGATGCGTTCGGTGGCGCAGGTAGGCTGGAACACGGCCATCTGTGGTGGGACGCGCCGGTAATAGGTGGGCCCGTGACTGCCCATGGTGTGCAACACCAGCACGGTGTCGCGGTCCACCGCTGGCAGCTTTGCGTCCAGCGCATAGAGCAACGCATCGTCCAGGCACTCGCCATCCTTGCAGGAACCCGGGTGGTAGCTTTCCGCGGTTTCGTAAGGCACGCGCGCGCACACCCGCTTGCAGCCCGACTGGTTGTCGATCCACGTTACCGCGAGGCCCGCCCGCTGCAGCATGTCGAGCACGGTGTCGCGCCGATCAGCATGCGACAGATCGAATTCCTCGCGGGGCATGCCGGAGAACATGCAGGGGACGGACACGGCCGTGGAGGTGCCGCAGCTGCGCACCTTGCTGAAATAGAAGACATCGCGCTGCTTCAGCAGCGGATTGGTGGGGCGCGCATAGCCGCCCAGCGAGAAGTTGGCCGCGCGCGCCGTCTCGCCCACCACCATCAGTATCAGCAACGGCTTGCCGGGAGGCGTCACACTGCGGTGAGCATCCAGTCCCACCTGCACGAAGGGCGCATTGCTGCGCAAGGTCTTGCGCAGCAGCGTGGTCGAACCCACCACCACATTCGCCGGCGCGATCAGGTAACGGGCCACATCCTGGTTGCGGAAATAGGACGCGTATGAGGAATACATGGGCAGTGCCGCGCTGAACAGCAGCAGCAGGCCGGCTGCGAGCCCCAGCAGGTAGTCCCGCAGCGACTGCAGCCAGCTCGCCGACGGCAGTTGCACCATCCAGACCAGCGCAATGGGGATGCCGGCCTGCCACAATATCCGCCACAACAATGGCCAGCCCAGGAAGTCGCGCGCTTCGGCGGAGTCGGTCTGCAGCGCATTGCGCAGCATGTCGGAATCGATCGCCACGCCATACGTGTCCATGAACCAGCCGGCGGCGACACCGAGCAGCAGCAGCAGCGTCAGCATCACCCGCACGCTGCGCCCTGGCGACAGCAGTCGCAGCAGCAGCAGGTTCAGCCCGATCAATGCCACGAGCACCGACGCCGCGAACAGCCACGTGTGCGAGCCGGGGCCCTGCACCTTGAACAACATGCGCCAGAACGAGCCGTTGGCCGTGAACACCAGCCACGTGGCCACCAGCAGACACAGGCGATTGGCAGTCATCTTCACTGCAGGCAACCGCGCGAGAGGGAGTCAGGACTTGCGCAGGGGCTGCAATGCACCGGACCAGGCTTCGACCTGATCGAGCATCTGCGCCAGGATCTTCTCCTGATGCGCGCCGGGCTTCAGCGTCGAGAAATTCTCGAAGTCATGGATCAGCGACAGCCCCACCGCGACACGCACGTCAGCAAGTTCGAGGTTGCTGCAGATGGCGCGCAGCATCTCGATCGAGCGGGTGGCGCCGGCAGCACCGTAGCCCACGAAACCCACCGCCTTGTTGCACCACTCCTTATATAGGAAGTCCAATGCGTTCTTCAGCGCGGCCGACGGGCCGTGGTTGTATTCCGGCGTCACGAACACATAGCCATCGAAGCTCGCAATCTTCGCCGCCCAGCGTTTCGTGTGCTCCTTGGTGCCGGGACCCATGGCCGGTGGCACCGGCTCGTCGAGCAGCGGCAATGCATAGTCGACCAGATCGATCAGCTCGTATTCCGCGCTGGTGCGCTGGCTCGCCAGTCCATATGCCCACTTGCCCACGGCCAGACCGTTGCGGCCCGGCCGGGTGCTGCCAATGATGATGCCGATGCGCATGGCTATTTGGCCTCCGCCATTGCCTTCATCTTCTTCAAGCCGGCCTCGAAGCGCGTGCGCCGGCCGGCGATATCCGCATCCTTCGCAGCCTTGTCGGCCTTGTCGGAGACGTCATACACGAGCGTGTACAGGATCTTTGAAGTCTTCGCCGTGACCGGGCGGGCTTCCATGAAGCCGTGGTACAGGATGTAGAACTGGCCTTCGCGCACAGGCTGGGTATAGCCGTAGGAAAGTTCGGTCTGCGCAATCAGGATTTCCAGCACGCGCCCGCCTGCCAGCGAGCGGACGGTCCCGATGCCGCCATCACCAGAGGTGATTTTGCATTCGAGGCCCAGCCACTTCTCGATGTCGCAGTAGCCACCGATCTTCGCCCAGACGTCCTTGGCTGGACGGGCGACGTCGATTTCCATCTTGACGGTGACGTATTCGGGTTCCGCTGCCATAGCAGTGGTCGTGAGAAGGGCCGCAGCCAGGGTCAGGAGGAGTTTCTTCATCGCGCAAGGCTAGCATGGGCGCGGCCGCATTCAACGGCCACCGCTGCCTTGAACGCTGCCCGGCTTAATCCGCCGCGCGGGTCGGAAACGGTTCGCAGCGCAACTGGCCGAGCGCGGGCCGGAACTGCAGCAGCCGCGGCCCGTCATCATGGGCAGTGCTCGACACCAGCCG
>JBDSGY010000009.1:0-6484 GCA_039918755.1 Steroidobacteraceae bacterium | reverse complement strand
TCATCAAGTTTGAACGGCTTAATAATTGCAGTAACCAGTTTCATGCGAGACTCCCGCCTCCGTTATTCTCAGGTCGCCTTCAGAGCGGTTAAGGACTGGGTTTCAGATTGCACCTTTCGTGCCACGGGCATCGTAGCCCCAAACCCGTTGCCGAAGTGCTGGCGCGAGTGTGACGTGTTTATGTTGCACTGTTTTGGCGCATGATGTTCAGGCATGCGCGCAATGCTGGTGCGAAGCGGCGTAACCCACCGCGCGCCTGCCTTCTCCTTGCACTGTCCCTGCTGCTTTCACTGCCCGCAGCAGCGGCTGAACTGCGTTTGCTGCGAGCCAGAGCGGCCGTGGTGCGTACCACCGTCCTCTCCCAGCCAGCCAATGGCGCGCCAGCGGACACGCTGCGTCTGGATCTGGACGCGGGCTCCGACAGTGTCGCGCTGCAGCTGCGACCGAAAACACATCTTGGCGCGCTGGCAGTGCGCGAACGCAGCCGCGCCATTGCGTATGAAGGACGGTTGGCGGACCGGCCGGGTTCCTGGGTCGCGGTTACCCGTCTGGGCAACCGGTGGACCGGCATCTGGTTCGACGGGCTGCACTATTACGGCATCGACTCGGCGGCGGCGCTGGCATCGATCAGTCCGGAGGCGGCCCGGGAAGCACCGGACAGCAGCCTTGTCTTCCGCCTCAGCGACGCCGTATGGGAAGGCGTGGACTTCACCGGCGACGTACTGCATCCGCCGAAGAATGCAGAGGAGGTGCTGGGCCTGGTCAGCGCCGAAGCGACCGATCCATCGAGCCAGCTGGCTACACTCGCGACCAAGCGGCTGCAGATTGCGCTGATTGCCGATGGTGAGCTCAACGCCAGGTTCGGTGCGCAGACCGGCGCCACCATGCTCACGTTGCTGAACAATGTCGACGGCATCTTTGCCAACCAGGTGGGCGTGCGGCTGCAGTCCGCCAGCCAGACCATCTTCGACACGTCCACCCAGCCATTCACCGGCACCACGGTTCCCGAAACGCTGCTGACCGAGGTGCGCAATTACCGGGCCGGGTCTACCCAGCAGCGCAGCGCGGGTTTGAGTCACCTGATGACCGGGCGTGATCTGGACGGCAGCACGGTGGGCATCGCCTATCTCGGCACGCTGTGCAACAGCTCGTCCAGTGCCAGCCTGTCCCAGGTGTCCTCCGGCACCAGCATCTTCTCCGCACTCATCATGGCGCATGAGATCGGCCATGTGTTCGGCGCACCGCATGACGGCGACCCTGACGCGGCCTGCGCCACCACGGCCGCGGATACTTTCGTGATGGCTTCGCAGCTGCGCTCAAGCAGCCAGACCAACTTTTCCGAATGCAGCCTTCAGCAGATGGCGCCGCGAGTGACGGGGGCCTCCTGCCTAGCTTCGGCCGATGCTGCCGACGCGGCGGTCGAGGCGCCGCAGAGCGTGCTGCTGGCCGTCAATCGTGCCGAGGACGTTACAATCACGGTCCGTTCGGTCGGGAATGTAGCCGTAAATGCAGTCAATCTGCGCGTTACGCTGCCCACCGGCGTAACGCTCCTCGATGCCAATGGACCCGCCGCGAGCTGCGGCGCGAGGGTCAGCAACATCGTCGACTGTGCACTCGGGAGCATCGCGCCCGGCGCGGTTTCCACCGTGGTCCTGCGCCTGCAGCTGAGTGCGGCGGGCGCGGCGACCGTTGGCCTGCGGGTGTCCGCTTCCAATGACGGGCTGGCCACCAACAACGCGACCAACCTGCAGCTGCAGGCCGCAGATGGCACGGACCTCGCTGTCACCGCGAGTGCGACGCCGCTGACACTGCAGCCAGACGCGACGGCGGTTGCGACCTTTGTCATGGAGAACCGCGGACCGGCCGCGCCCGGCGATGCGCGGTTGAGCCTGACCATTCCCGCCGGCCTGTCGGTGCTGCAGCAGACGAGCGAGAACACCGTCTGCGCGACGGTGACCAATGGATTGAGCTGCGGGCCTTCCGCCATTGCCGTGGGTGGCACTGTCCGGGTCACGCTGACGCTGCGCGGGGATGTGGCGGGCAGCCAGACGGTTGCTGCGGCGGGGAGCAGTTCCGCGCCGGAACTTCAGGCCGTCGACAACACGGCGCAGCTGACGCTCACGGTCGCCTCCGCACTGCCGGTGGTCACGCCGCCGGCGGCAACGCCAGCTCCCAAGGGTGGTGGCGGCGCGATGCCACCAGCACTGCTGGCAATGCTCGCGCTGTGGACTGCGCTGCGCGCCCGCCGCGTTACCTACGCTCGTTCGAAATAGTCGCCGAGGTACTGGTCGAAACTGCCCTTCTGGGAGGACTCGATGGCCGACTGCTTCACCAGCGACTCGCGCGCTTCGTTCTCGAATTCCTTCCACCGGCCGTCATTGGGCAAGGGCAGCGACAGGAAGTAATCGCTGTGCGCGCGGGACATGCGCAAGGCGAGTTCGAAGAAGGTATCGCCGCTGGTTTTCAGCTCTTTCAGCATGCGGGCCGAGGGTGTTTTCGACACGTCCTCGAGCTTTTCCTGCTGCGCGCGCAGTGCGGCGGAATAGGGCTTCGACGCGTCACCGTGATCCAGCATCTCGCAGATGCCGGTCATCGAATCGAGGATCTCGCCGGCCCACGTCGACAGCGGCAGCTGCCGGCCTTCGCGGGCCAGGTGCAGCCCCGGCTCCCGGCCGCGGCGCGACACCTTCAGGTAGTTGTCGTCGATGCCAGCCTGCTCACCGGCCTCGATGGGCGGGCTGGATGACAGCAGGCACAGGGCCACGAAGGCCTCCAGAAAGCGCAATTTGGTCTGGTTGACGCCCACCGGGTCGAAGGCGCTGACGTCGAGCGCCCGCACTTCGACGTATTCCACGCCGCCGCGGCGCAGCGCGGCGCTGGGGCTTTCGCCGGAACGCGCCACGCGCTTGGGACGGATGGCGCCGTAGAACTCGTTCTCGATCTGCAGCACATTGGTGTTGAGCTGCAGCCATTGGTCGCCGCGCTTCAGGCCCATCTTCTGGTAGGCCGGGTGCGGCGTGCTGATGGCGCGTTTCAGGTCGCGCAGGTATTCATCGAGGCCGTTGACCGACACATTCACGCCGGCCTGGTTGCGGTTGCGGTAGCCGATGTCGCTCATGCGCAGCGAGGTCGCGAAGGGCCCATAGGCCGTCTTGTCGTCCAGCACCTCGAGGCCCGACAGCGAATCGCCGAGGAAATCGCGGCCGACCACCGGCGAGGTGCCGAAAAGATAGAGCACCATCCAGCCCAGGCGGCGGAAGTTGCGCAGCACGTCGAAGTAGCTGGCCGAGCGGAAATCAGGCGTATTTGCCTTGATTTCCCGCAGGTCGACATAGACGTCCCAGAATTTCGAGGGAAACGAATAGTTGAAATGCACGCCGGAGATGGCCTGCATCAGCGCGCCATAGCGGTTGCGCAGGCCCTCCCGATACACCGTCTTCATGCGCCCGACATGCGAGCGGCCGAACACGGCCGTGGGCACGTCGGCATCACCCTTCAGAGCGCAGGGCATCGAGGTGGCCCACAGCAGCTCGTCGCCCAGGTGGCGGTAGACGAACTGGTGCAGGTCGCAGAGGTATTGCAGCAGCTCCCAGCTGCGCGTGAACACCGGCGTCACCAGCTCGATCAGCGACTCGGAAAAATCGGTGGTGATGTGCTCGTTGGTGAGCGCGGCACCCAGTGCCTCGGGGTGGGGGCTGTGGCTGATGGCGCCGTCGGGGAGAACCCGCAGGCTCTCCTTTTCGACCCCTTTCAGGCCGTGCTGCAGTACCCCCGGCT
This sequence comes from Steroidobacteraceae bacterium, assembly GCA_039918755.1. Lineage (GTDB taxonomy): Bacteria > Pseudomonadota > Gammaproteobacteria > Steroidobacterales > Steroidobacteraceae > ZC4RG30. Next base: position 2,707 of record JBDSGY010000009.1, on the reverse strand, counting down.
CGCGGGCGTTGACCAGCGCGCTCAGGCGACGCTCGAATACGGTGTCTATGGCGCGCCTCATGTGGCCGCGCAGTCTACACGGTATGGCATGCTACCCGCCGCTACTGTGGCGAGGGGTTGATCATGCTGGTAGGAAAGAACGTCAGGCGCGTGGCCATTGTCGGGGCCGCCCGTATTCCCTTCGCGCGCGCCTATGGCGCCTATTCGAAGGTGGGCAATCAGGAAATGCTGACCGCCGCGCTGCGGGCGGTGGTGGACCGCTACCAGCTGGGCGGCAAGCGGCTGGGCGATGTGATCGCCGGCGCGGTGCTCAAGCATTCCAAGGACTTCAACCTGGTGCGCGAATGCGTGCTGTCGGCGGGACTGGACCCGCAGACGCCAGGACTCGATATACAGCGGGCCTGCGGCACCAGCCTGGAAGCCGCGATCCTCGTGGCCAACAAGATTGCCCTGGGGCAGATCGATTCCGGCATCGCCGCGGGCGTGGACACGATCAGCGATCCCCCGGTGGTGTTCCCGGCCTCGTATCGCGAACTGCTGTTGAAAAGCTATCGGGGCCGCACCTTCATGGAGCGCCTGAAGCCTTGGTCGGGTCTGCGGCCCAAGGATCTGAAGCCCGTGTTGCCAGGCGTGATCGAGCCGCGCACAGGACTTTCAATGGGCCAGAGCTGCGAGCTGATGGCCAAGACGTGGCAGATCACGCGGCAGGCACAGGACGAGCTGGCCGCGCTGAGCCATGCCAATGCCGCCGCCGCGTGGAAGGCAGGCTTCTACAAGGACCTGGTGGTGCCCTTCGAAGGACTGGACCGCGACAACAATGTGCGCGCGGACAGCACGGCAGAAAAGCTTGCCAAGCTGCGCACGGTTTTCGATCCGGGTCCGGCCGGCACGTTGACGGCGGGCAACAGCACGCCGCTGACGGATGGCGCCGCAGCGGTGCTGCTGGCCAGTGAAGAGTGGGCGCAACAGAACGGGCTGAAGGTGAAGGCTCTGCTGACGTATGGCAAGACGTGGGCGGTGGATTTCGCCAGCGGCCACGATGGCCTGCTCATGGCGCCAGCCTATGCCGTATCGGAGATGCTGAAGGACGCCAACCTTTCGCTACAGGATTTCGACTTCTATGAAATCCATGAAGCTTTCGCAGCGCAGGTGCTGTGCACATTGAAGGCATGGGAATCAGCGGACTACTGCCGCGACCGTCTGCATCGCAGCACGCCGCTGGGGAGCGTCGACCGCACCAAGCTCAACATCAAGGGCAGCAGCATTGCGGTCGGGCATCCGTTTGCCGCCACCGGTGCGCGCATCCTCGGTGTGGCCGCGAAACTGTTCGAGGAACTGCCGGCCGCGAAGCGCGGACTCATCTCCGTATGCACGGCGGGCGGCATGGGTGTCACTGCGATCGTGGAGCGCGCGGACTGATGGGTGAATTCACACGGTTGATGGCGCGCGACGGCCATGAGTTCGATGCGTGGCTGACGCCCGCGAAGGGCACGCCGCGCGGCGCCATCCTGGTGCTGCAGGAGATCTTCGGTGTGAATGCACACATTCGTGCCGTCACCGACAGCTTCGCAGCGGAAGGCTATGTGGCGATTGCGCCCAGCCTGTTCGATCGCGTGCGGGGCAATGTCGACCTGGGCTACGGCACGAAGGAATTGGACCAGGGCCGCGGTTACGTGGCACAGATCAAGGAAGAAGAGCTGCTGCGCGACATGCTCGCCTGCATCAATGTCGTGAGGCATGCGGGTGCGGTGGGCGTGGTCGGGTATTGCTGGGGCGGATCACTGGCCTATCTCGCCGCCTGTGAACTGCCCGTGCGGGCCGCGGTGTCTTACTACGGCACGCGCACGCTGCAGATGCTCGATCGACAGCCGCGCGTGCCAGTGCAATATCACTTCGGCGAGCGGGACAAATCCCTGCCCCCGGAGGCCATCGAAAAGATCCGCGCCGCGCATCCGCAGGGCGAGTTCTTCACCTATCCCGCTGATCACGGCTTCAACTGCGATCACCGCGCGGCGTTCGATGCGGCTGCGGCAAAGCTGGCGCGCGAGCGCACGCTCGAGTTCCTGGCGCGCCATCTCGGCGGGCAGGAAGACGCGCTGGACTCCACGGCAGACGCCTGATGGCCCGCTTCGAACCTTCGCCTGCGTTTCGCGATGCGGGACCGTACAAGACCGGCGTGCTGCTGGTGAATTCCGGCACACCGGATTCGCTTGACGCCGCCGGAGTGCGCCGCTTCCTGCGCCGGCTGCTGCGGGACCGCCGCACCATCGAGGTGTCGCGCGCGATCTGGTGCTGGATCCTTTACTTCATCATCCTGCCTCTGCGGCCAGCGCGCGTGCTGCCCAAATACCGGCGGGTGTGGACCGACAAGGGATCGCCGCTGCTGCTGCATTCGCAGGCATTGCGCGATGCGCTGCGCAGCCGCCTGGCGGAACTGGCCGGTCGTGAAGTCGCCGTCGAACTGGGCATGCTCTATTCAACCCCTGACGTGGCGCAGGGTTTGGCCGCGCTGCGCGCCGCGGGTGCGCAGCGCATCATCGTGCAGCAGATGTTTCCGCAGTATTCGGGCACGACCAATGCGGCCACTTACGATCAGATCGGCATTGCGCTGCGCAGCTGGCGCTTCGTGCCGGAGTTGCACCTGGCTGCGGACTATGCCGCGGATCCCGATTACATCGATGCGCTGGCCGAGACCGTGCGTGCGCAT
>JBDSGY010000008.1:0-5067 GCA_039918755.1 Steroidobacteraceae bacterium | reverse complement strand
CCCCAGGCCGCCACGCTGACGCAGGCAGCAATCCCCATGCCCCGCAGCGGCAGCGGCGTCCATGCTTCCCGCTCCCTGGCACCAAGGACCACCCGTGCGGCAAACCCCGGCGGAGTCTGCCATTCCGGCAGACGCGCCAGCGCCGTATCGATCGCCCGCGGATCCTGCTCGCTGCTCATCGCAGGCGCTCCCGCAGCGCGTCCGCTGCCGCATGCACCCGCAGCACCTCTTCGTCTGAAACGGCGCGCCAGCGGATCCGCAGAAAGCGCGTCGGGTTCACTCTCGCCTTCCGCATCATTGAGTCCGGGCTCATCGCGAAGTTCAGCGGCCGTCAAATCCCGAAAGAGCGCGGAAGGCGCGCATGCCGCCGGCAGTCGCGAGGTCGTCGAATCCAGTCTGCGCAACGGCATCATCCTGGTGTTCGTGGGTCTCGGGCTTCTCGCCGCCTTCGCGATGCTGCGATATGTCGTGGGCACTGCGGCGCGCGGATTGTGAGCTTCCGCGGCTATTCCTTAAATAGCGCTTTGCGCCTATTGCATCAGCGCCCCATTGGCCTTAATGTCCGCGCGCGTTGCGGGGTGTGGTGCCGCCCGTGACGCCCAGAAATGGTTGTCAGGACCCTTTGGAGGTGCTTGAACCCAACGATGAATACTCAGAACAAATCGACGGCTGCTACGGCCGTGCAAGCTCCCCGCTTGCTGAGCGTTACTCAGTATTTAGAAAAGAATTTCCCCGATTTCTTCGCCGAAGCCCGTTTCCAGGTTGGCGACGATGACTATTTCCTGTTCAGCCGCTTCGGCCAGTACCTGGCCCGCTCCATCGAGCACAAGCGCACCCCGCGACACAAGATCAACCGTGGCTTCACGGTGCTCAACAAGATGGCGCGACTTTCTACCAAGCATCCGCATGTGCGCAGCCTGATGGTTTCCGGCCCGCTGGAGCATTTCATGGATGCTCCCAAGGCCCGCGAAATGGCTCGCAAGCGACTGTCGCCGGTGGCGCAGGGAATGCTCGAAAGCCTGTGCGAATAGTGGCGTGACGGAGCGGCGGGCGCAGGAAGTCCTGGACTTCTGGTTCGGCCCTGACCCGCTGGCTCCCGCCCGACTCCCCCAACGCCTGCACCTGTGGTTTGGCAGCGAAGATCCTTCCGAGGTCGTCGCGGAGCGCGATGCCGCGCTAGTGCATCGCTTCGGCGGCCTTATGGAAGCCGCCGCGATGGGGGACCTGGATCGCTGGAGCGCCAGCCCCCGCCGCCTGCTCGCATTGATCCTTTTGATGGACCAGTTTCCGCGCCATGCCTTTCGCGGCCGCGCGCTGGCCTACTCCCGCGACCGCAAAGCCTTGGCGCTCACGCTGGAAGGCCTGCAGACCGGGGCCGACGCTGCGCTCGCCCCGGTCGAACGCCTGTTCTTCTACCTGCCGCTGCAGCATGCGGAATCAGCGGAAATACAGGATGAATCGGTGGCCGCTTACCACCGCCTGCTGGCCGATGTGCCCGTGGCACAGCGTGAGCTGTTCGCGGCCAGCCTGGCGTTCGCCGAACAGCATCGGCGCATCGTGCGGCGCTTTGGCCGCTTCCCCCATCGCAACCTGCCGCTGGCTCGCCGCAGCAGCCGCGAAGAACTCGAGTATCTGCAGACGGGAAAAGGTCTCTAGGGAGTTGACTGCATGACTGCAACGCATGCGGCAACCGTCGTGATCGTGGGAGGCGGACCGGTGGGCCTGTGTCTGGCCATGGACCTCGCGTGGCGCGGCATCGAGGTCATCGTGATGGAGCTGCGCCCGGCCGGCGAATTGCCAAGCGTGAAGTGCAACCATGTCTCCTCGCGGACCATGGAGACGTTTCGCAGGCTGGGCTTTGTCGCCGAGGTGCGTGCCGCCGGACTGCCGGACGACTATCCGAATGACGTCGTGTTCCGCACGCGCGCCACCGGTTATGAACTCGCGCGGATCCCCATCCCCTGCCGCACCGAACGCTATGCACGGCACGACGGCCCGGACTGCTGGTGGCCGACGCCGGAGCCTGCGCATCGCATCAACCAGATCTTCCTGGAACCGATCCTGTTCCGACGCGCGACGCAGATGCCGGGCGTTCGCATCCTGAACCAGGCACGCGTCGAGGACTTCCAGCAGGATGAAGATGGCGTCACCACGACCGGCGTCGATCTTCGAACGGGCGCGCGCTTCGATGTCCGCTCCGACTACCTGGTCGGCTGTGATGGTGGCCGCTCGATGGTTCGCAAGCGCATCGGCGCAAAGCTCACCGGCGACGAAGTGATCCAACGCGTGCAATCCACGTATCTCCGCGCCCCGGAGCTGCTCGCGCGCATCACGAAGCCCGACGCATGGATGAGCTACCTGTACAACCCGGAGCGGCAGGGGAATCTCGTGGCCATCGATGGCCGGGAGACCTGGCTGCTGCACAACTACTTGCTGCCGCACGAGCTGAATTTCGACTCGGTGGATCGCGACCGCTGCATCCGACTGCTGCTGGGCGTGGGTGCAGAGTTCCAGTACGAAATGCTGACGAAGGAAGACTGGATCGGCCGCCGGCTGGTGGCAGACCGTTTCCGCGACCGACGCGTGTTCATCAGTGGCGATGCGTCGCACCTCTGGGTCCCCTATGCCGGCTACGGCATGAATGCCGGCATCGCCGACGCCATGAACCTTTCCTGGCAGCTCGCGGCACGCATTCATGGCTGGGGCGCACCGGGCATCCTCGACGCGCACGAGCGCGAGCGCCATCCCATCACCGAGCAGGTCTCCCGCTTCGCCATGCAGCATGCCTACGGCGCTATCCGCGAGCGCACGACGCTGCCTCCGGAACTGGAACAGGATTCGCCGGCTGGCGCCGCGGCGCGGGCGGCGGTAGGTGCAGCAGCCTACACACTCAACGTGCAGCAGTTCGCGTGCGCGGGCCTGAACTACGGCTATTACTACGACCAGTCGCCACTGATCGCGTATGACGGTGAGCAGCAACCGGCCTACACGATGTACGACTACACCCCCTCCACGGTGCCCGGCTGCCGCACGCCACATCTGTGGCTGGAGGACGGTCGATCGCTCTACGATGCGCTGGGTCCCGGCTACACGCTGCTGCGCTTTGATACAAACGTCGATGCAGGGCCGATGCTGGCCGCAGCGGCCTCACGCGGGGTGCCCCTGACCGTGCTCGACCTCGATGCGACGGCGCTGCCGGCCATCTACCGTCACAAGCTGGTGCTGAGCCGGCCTGACCAGCATGTCGCCTGGCGTGGCGATGCACTGCCGGACAGCCTCGACCTCGTCGACCAGATCCGGGGCGCCCTGTAGCTGCGCGAATTTTGTGCGGGATTAAGTAAGCCCATGCCAGGGGGTCGCGCGGAACTGGTTAAAGTTCAGGAACCGCCGCAGCACGCGTTCGGATATTCGCCACGGTGGGGCCGAGCCGAAATGAATGACAAATGGCACGCTCCTGCAAGTGAAGTGATTTCTGTTTCCGGCGAGGGCCTGGAAATACAGGAGGAGTACTTCCACTCGCGCCAGGACCTGCATAACGTGCTGCGCGAACTGGGCTTCGACGCCCGCACCGGGAATCTTCCCTTTGAAGTCGAGCGCCGGCGGGCCACCTAACCGCTCGCCGCGGGAAGGCACAAAAAAAGACGCCGCAGAGGTAAACCTATGCGGCGCTTAAGGTAAGCGAAGACCAACGGGGGGGTAGTGGCACTTCGCGTGGGACCGCTTGTCACGGCCCCGATGAATATAAAGCAAGTGCTGTGCCAACTCGCGCCACCGCCGCAAGGGGTTCCAGGCGTGTCCGCAAGGCCGCGTGGCAAAGATTTGACGCATCGATGCGCACCCGGGCGGTGCAATCCGCGCCACGATCGGGCAAACCATGGGCTTGTGGAATACGGGCATATTTCACGGCGCCCGCCCCAGCCGGGCTGCCAAGATGCCAGCATGACCGACGCCCCCAACCGCAGACTCACCGACCGCCGCGGCGGCCCTCCCACTGTCATCGGCACCGGCGTCAGCTTCCGCGGTGACATCATCGCGCCCGGCGCGGTCATGCTCAGCGGCAATGTGACTGGCGATGGGGACATCGGGGGCACACTTTCGATCGGTCGCGGCGCGCACTGGGAAGGCCAGGTGCGTGCGCGGTCTGCAGTCATCGCCGGTGCGCTGACCGGCAGCATCGAAGTCACGGAACAGCTCGAGGTCGGCTCCGGCGCCGTCATCAAGGGTCATGTGACGGCCCGCACGCTGGCCATCGCGCGCGGCGCAGTGATCGAAGGTGAAATGCAGATCACGAGCGGCGCGCCGGTGGTGCAGTTCGAAGAGAAGCGCACCGCGGATTAGGTTGGCTGCGCCAGTCCCAGTTCGCGCGCCACGAATTCATTGACCCATGAGATCGCGAACGGGCTCACCATGAAACCCATGTGGCCGCCGCGTTCGGTGGTCACCACGCGCAGCTGCGGATGCTGCGCCAGCCGCGCGAGATCCCCGGCCGGAATGATGGGGTCATCGCGAGACGCAAGAATCACCGCTGGCGCATGCAGCGTCGCCAACCGCTGGCCGGTAATTGCGTAGCCATCCAGATAGTCTTCGATGGCGGGAAATGTCGTATGACGCGCGACCATCGCCGCGGTCATGCGGCGCAGATCGCCTAAACGGAAGATCGATTCGTCCACCAGCTCCGGTGACCACAGCGATCGCTTGCGCCGCAACGAGCGCCCCCATTTGCCGACGAAATAGCGCTGGTACACCTGCCATCCGTCTTCCATCGCACGCATCGCGCTGTCCGGGTGCAGAACCGGCGACACGGCCACTACGCCCGCCAGTGGCGGCACGCGCGCATCGTCGCTCGCTGCCACGCGCAGCATGAAATTGCCGCCCAGCGAGAAGCCCACGAGCCATGGCTTCGCCACTAACAGGTGCGCGCCAATCGCGGCGACCGCCCCGCACACCTCGGGCAGCCGGCAGGAGTGGAAGATGCCCTCGTTCAGCTCATGGGTGTCGCCGTGGTCGCGCAGGTTCAGCCGCACCACTTCCACGCCGGCAGCAAACAGGCTGTGCCCGAGCGAGATC
>JBDSGY010000007.1:0-3258 GCA_039918755.1 Steroidobacteraceae bacterium | reverse complement strand
TCTGCATTTCGCTCGCGACAATCTCGGTGGTGTAGCGATCGTTGCCCTGCTTGTCCTGCCACTTGCGGGTTTGCAGACGCCCTTCGATGTAAACCTGCGAGCCCTTCTTGAGATATTCCGCCGCGATCTCGCCGAGGCGATTCCACAGCACGATGCCGTGCCACTCGGTCTGCTCCTTCATTTCGCCGGAGGTTTTGTCCTTCCAGCTTTCTGAAGTCGCGATGCGGATGTTGGTGACCGTGGTGCCACCGGGCGTGGTGCGCGATTCCGGATCCTGACCCAGGTTGCCGACGAGAATGACCTTGTTGACGCCGCGTGCCATGACTAACCCCTGCAGATGAATTTCCAGGACCAGAAGCCTGAGCGATCGCCGGCGCGCCCGCCCGCGGCATTCCTGTCGCGAGTGTCCAAATAGGCGCGTCCGTGCTGTTCTGACAGCTATAGTAATCGTTTTCCCACGCCCCGCGCCCAGCCGAAACTCCATGGAATTCATCCGCGTCCGCGGCGCCCGCACCCATAATCTGCGCAACGTCGATGTCGACCTGCCTCGCAACCGGCTGATCGTCATCACCGGCCTGTCGGGTTCCGGCAAGTCGTCACTGGCGTTCGACACGCTGTATGCCGAAGGGCAGCGGCGCTACGTGGAATCGCTGTCCGCCTACGCGCGGCAGTTCCTGTCGATGATGGACAAACCCGATGTGGACAGCATCGAGGGCCTGTCGCCGGCCATTGCCATCGAACAGAAGGCCACCTCTCACAATCCGCGCTCGACCGTAGGCACGGTCACCGAAATCTACGACTACCTGCGCCTGCTCTATGCACGCGCGGGAATTCCGCGTTGCCCCGACCACGGTCTGGACCTGACCGCACAGACCGTCAGCCAGATGGTCGACCAGGTACTGCGCCTGCCCGAAGGCGAGAGTTGCCTGCTGCTTGCACCGCTGGTAACCGCACGCAAGGGCGAGCATCACGACGTGCTGGCCGAACTCGGCACGCAGGGCTTCGTGCGCGTACGCGTCGACGGCACCGTGTCCGAACTCGATGCCGTGCCGCCGCTGGACGCCAAGCGCAAGCACGACATCGACGCCGTGGTCGATCGTTTCAAGGTGCGGCCGGATATCGCCCAGCGCCTGGCCGAATCCTTCGAAACCGCATTGCGCCTCGGCAATGGCGTGGCACGGCTGGCGTTCGCGCACGGCAAGCAGGACGAGATCGTGTTCTCCAGCCGTCACGCGTGCCCGGTCTGTGGGCACAGCGTGCCGCCGCTGGAACCCAAGGTGTTCTCGTTCAACAGCCCCGCCGGCGCCTGTCCGGATTGCGATGGCCTGGGCTACCAGGAATTCTTCGACCCCGCGCGGGTGGTCATGCACCCGCAGCTGTCACTGGCCGGCGGTGCCATCCGCGGCTGGGACCGCCGCAATGCCTATTACTTCCAGATCATCCGGGCCCTGAGCCTGCACTTCAAATTCGACATCGAGGCGCCATGGGTCGCCCTCTCGGCACAGGCCCGCGATGTGGTGCTGAATGGCAGCGGCGAAGTGGAAATCCAGTTCAAATACACGGATTCGCGCGGCCGCGCAGCCAAGCGCGCGCACCCCTTCGAAGGCATCCTGCCGAACCTCGAGCGGCGGTTCCGCGAGACCGAATCCGCCACGGTGCGCGAGGAGCTCGGCAAATACCGTGGCACGCGCCGCTGTGCGTCGTGCGATGGCGCGCGGCTCAACAGCACCGCGCGCCATGTGCACGTGGCCAATACCACGCTGCCCGAGATCACGCGGCTGTCGGTGGCAAAGGCCATGGACCATTACAACGCGCTGCAGGTGGCGGGCTGGCGCGGCGAGATCGCGGCGCGCATCGTCAAGGAGGTGGCGGACCGGCTGCGCTTCCTCGTGGACGTTGGCCTGGACTACCTGACACTGGATCGCAGCGCCGAGACACTCTCCGGCGGCGAGGCGCAGCGCATCCGGCTAGCCAGCCAGGTGGGCTCCGGCCTGACGGGCGTGCTCTACATTCTCGACGAGCCGTCCATCGGCCTGCACCAGCGTGACAACCAGCGCCTGCTCGCCACGCTGCAACGGCTGCGCGACCTCGGCAACACGGTGGTGGTGGTCGAGCACGACGAAGAGGCGATCATGACCGCCGACTACGTGCTCGACATCGGCCCCGGCGCCGGCGTGCATGGCGGCACGGTGGTGGCCTCCGGCACCCCCGCCGAAGTTCGCAGCAGCACTGCGTCACTGACCGGCGACTATCTCAGCGGCCGCAAGGCCATCGCGATTCCCGCAGTCCGCCATCCCCGTGACCCGGCCAGGCAAATCCGCATTCGTGGCGCGACCGCCAACAACCTGCACAATGTGTCCGCGGATTTTCCGCTGGGCCTGTTCACCTGCGTGACGGGTGTGTCCGGCTCCGGCAAATCCACGCTCGTCAACGACACGCTGTTCGCCGGCGCCTCGCGACATCTCGGACTCACCGGCTTCGATGCTCCGCAGGTCGAGAGCATGGAGGGACTGGAATTCATCGATCGAGTCATCGACATCGATCAGAGCCCCATTGGCCGCACGCCGCGTTCGAATCCCGCCACCTACACGGGACTCTTCGCACCGCTGCGCGAGCTGTTCGCGCAGGTGCCGGAGGCGCGCGCCCGCGGCTATGACGCCGGGCGCTTCAGCTTCAACGTCAAGGGTGGCCGCTGCGAAGCCTGTCAGGGTGATGGCGTCATCCGCGTCGAGATGCATTTCCTCCCGGATGTGTATGTGGCGTGCGATGTCTGCCACGGCCGCCGCTACAACCGCGAGACGCTCGAGATCCGCTATCGCGGCAAGAACATCCATGATGTTCTGCAGATGACAATTGAAGACGCCCTGGCGTTCTTCTCCGCGGTGCCCATGGTGGCGACGAAACTGCAGACGCTGCTGGATGTGGGGCTGTCCTATATCCAGCTGGGGCAGAACGCCACCACGCTCTCCGGCGGCGAAGCACAGCGCGTGAAGCTGGCGCGTGAGCTGGCCAAGCGCGCCACGGGTCGCACGCTGTACATCCTCGATGAGCCCACCACCGGCCTGCACTTCCACGACGTGGCGCAACTGCTGACCGTGCTGCACCGGCTGCGCGATGAGGGCAACACGGTCGTGGTCATCGAACACAATCTGGACGTGGTGAAGACTGCGGACTGGATCGTGGATCTGGGTCCCGGTGGCGGCACTCATGGCGGGCACATCGTCTGCACCGGACTGCCTGAGGATGTCGCACGCTGCG
>JBDSGY010000006.1:0-4130 GCA_039918755.1 Steroidobacteraceae bacterium | reverse complement strand
CGTTCTGATTGGTGGACGAAGTCGCGGCCGGGCGCTGCCGGCCAGCGCTTACGGCAGCTTCGGCGCGGCGGCAGCAGGCTTCTTGCTGGCCGGGACTTTGGATCTCGGACTGGCGCTTGCGGCACTGGGAGCGGCCGCCGGCTTCGCCTTGGATTTGGCTTTGGCTTTGGCCTTGGCTTTGGCTTTGGCTTTCGCCTTGCCCGGAGCCTTCGCTTTTGCCTTGGCCTTCGGAGCCGCGGCTGCCTTTGGCGCAGCAGCCGCTTTTGCCGGCGCTGCCTTGGCCTTCGCCTTGGCCGGCGCGCCACGACGACCGAAACGGCCTCGCGCCGGCCGCGGCGGCGCCGCAGCCAGCATCGCGCGGCATTCTTCCAGCGTCAGCGTCTTGGGATCGCGATCCTTCGGAATCCGCGCATTGCGCTGCTTGTCGGTGATGTATGGGCCATAACGGCCGTTCAGCACCTGGATGTCGTCGACACCGAAGTCGGTGATCATGCGATTGGCATCGGCGACCTTCTTGGCCTCGATCACCTCGATGGCACGGGCGAGGGTGACCGCATACGGGTCATCTTCCTTGAGCGAAACATACTTCGCGCCGTACTTCACATAGGGACCGAACTGGCCGATGGCCACCATCACCGGTTCGCCATCGGCGGTCTCGCCCAGGTTCTTCGGCAGCTGGAACAGCACCATCGCATCGTCCAGCGTGATGGTGTCCATCTTCTGGCCGGGCCGCAGGCCAGCGAACTTGGGCTTTTCGACGTCGTCCTTGGTGCCGGCCTGCACGAACGGACCAAAGCGGCCCATGCGCACGGAGACCGGCCGGCCACTCTCGGGATGTATGCCGAGGTCGCGCGCCATCGCCACTTCTTCGCGGCTGACCTTGGTCTCGATTTCCTCGACCTGGTCGATGAACGGCTTCCAGAACTTCTCGAGCGGCGTGACCCACGATTCCTCGCCGCGGGAGACGGCATCGAGCTCGTCTTCCATGTCGGCGGTGTAGCCGTATTCCACGTACTTGGTGAAATACTTGGTCAGGAAGCGCGACACGATCTTGCCGATGTCGGTGGCGATGAAGCGCCGCGCGTCCATGTCCACGTATTCGCGGTCGCGCAGCGTGGAGATGATCGAGGCATAGGTGGACGGCCGGCCGATGCCGTGCTCTTCCAGGGCCTTCACCAGTGAGGCTTCCGAGAAGCGCGGTGGCGGCTCGGTGAAATGCTGCTGGCCCTGCAGGCTGGTGAGCTTGACGAGTTCGCCTTCCTGCATCGGTGGCAGGACATGGTCGGTGTCGTCGTCCAGGGTGTCGTCACGACCTTCCTGATACACCGCGATGTAACCGGGCTTCACCAGCGTGGAACCATTCGCGCGCAGCACATGGCCCGAGCCGCGCGGCCCGGCGAGCATGTCCACCGCAACGGTGTCGAACACCGCATGTGCCATCTGGCAGGCGATGGCGCGCTTCCAGATCAGCGCGTAGAGCTTGTATTGATCGGCCTCGATCTTGCCTTCCACCATCTGCGGCGTGATCGCGGCGGACGTCGGGCGCACGGCTTCATGCGCTTCCTGCGCATTCTTGGATTTGGTCTTGAAGACACGCGGCGCTTCGGCCAGGCCTTCCTTGCCGTACAGCCGCTCGATGGTGCTGCGGATTTCCTGCACGGCCTCGTTGGCCAGCGACACCGAATCGGTGCGCATGTAGGTGATCAGGCCCACCGCGCCTTCGCCGAAATCCACGCCTTCGTACAGCTGCTGCGCGAGGCGCATCGTGCGCTGCGCGGAGAAGCCGAGCTTGCGCGCCGCTTCCTGCTGCAGCGTGGAGGTAGTGAACGGCGGCGCTGGATTGCGCTTGCGCTGCTTGCGGTCGATGGTGTCGACCGTGAGCTGGCCATCGGCCGCCTTGTTCAGCGTGCCTTCGACGTCGCGCGCGCTGCCTTCGTTGGTGAAGCTGAACTGCTCCACTTTCTTGCCCGCGTATTCGACCAGCTTCAGCGGGAAGCGCACCTCGCTGTGCTCGCCCTCGGCATCGATGGTCCAGTATTCCTGCGGAACGAAGGCATCGATGGCCTCGTCTCGCTCGCAGATCATGCGCAGCGCCGGGCTCTGCACGCGACCGGCAGACAGGCCCTGGCGGACTTTCTTCCACAACAGCGGCGAAAGATTGAAACCGACGAGGTAGTCGAGCGCGCGCCGCGCCTGCTGCGCGTTCACCAGATCCATCGACAGGCCGCGCGGATTGTCGACCGCGGCGCGGATGGCGTTCTTCGTGATCTCGTAGAACGCGACGCGATGGACGATCTTGTCCTTCAGGTCGCCGCGTTCGGTCAGCAGCTCGAACAGATGCCAGGAAATCGCCTCGCCTTCACGGTCAGGGTCGGTCGCCAGATACAGCGACGTGGCTTTCTTCAGCGCCTTCGAGATGGCTTCGACGTGCTTCTCGTTGCGTTCGATCACCCGGTATTTCATGGCAAAGCCATTCTCGGGATCGACTGCGCCTTCCTTCGGCACCAGGTCGCGCACGTGGCCATACGAAGCCAGCACCTCGAAATCCTTGCCGAGGTACTTCTTGATGGTCTTCGCCTTCGCAGGCGATTCGACGATGACGAGGTTGCTCAATGCGCGGCGCTCGTCTCAGGATCGAAGACGAGTGTTTCCATGCGTGCGCAGGCCTGTTCCTGCCCTGGCTGGCTGGACAACACCATCAGCACGATCCAGCGCACCTGCTCGAGGTTGAGGTCTTCGACATCCAGCGCGAGCAGGCGGTCGATGACCAGCTCGCGCTGGGTGGGGCTCAGGATGTCGGCTTCTTCCAGCGACAGCAGCAGCCCGCGGCAATCCACCGACAGCCGCGTGAGCTCCATGGTCGAGTACACCCGCAGCGAGGGGCGTTTGCGCGGTGTGCCGTCACTGTCTTCCAGCGCGCCGGGCAGCGGGGCGCGGCTGCGCTCGCCGGCCAGGTCCGCCAGCCAGTCCAGCGCCCGCTCCACGTTCGCTTCGGCGAAACCGGCGCTTTCCAGGTCGCGCGCCAGCGCTTCGCGCTCCGGCACCTCGGGCGCCTCGTCGAACATGTAGCGGTCGAATACGTAGAGAAGGATGTCGAGGACGGTGCCGTTCATTATTCAGCTGATGCGGTTATATAGAGCGCCGGGGAGGATTTCGACCCGGCCATCCAGTTCGAGAATCAACATCATGGAGGCAACGTTGCCTGCCGCAAGGTCCGTTCTGTCGACCAGATCGTTGATGCTGGCAGGTTCGAAGCCGAGCGCATCTAACAGCATTTCGTAATCCTTGTCCAACCGTCCGCGCCCCGGCGCTGCGGCCCGTGGTATCTCAACTCCATGATTAGATTGATCTTTCAGCAGCCTGGATATGCTGATCTCGCCCAGGATATCGTCCGCATCGCACAGCAGGTGGGCGCCTTCGCGCAGCAGCTCCAAGCAACCGGCGGCCAGCGGGTTCAGGGGCGACCCCGGCACGGCGAACAGCTCCCGGCCCTGGTCCAGCGCCCGCCGCGCCGTGATCAGCGAGCCACTGCCGGCCGCGGCCTCGATGACCGCCACTCCGCAGGAGAGCCCCGAGATGATGCGGTTGCGGCGCGGAAAGTGATGCGGCAGGGCCGGGCTGCGGGGCGCGAATTCCGACACGAGCGCGCCCTGCTCACGGATGCGCGCGAACAGCGACCGGTGCTGCGGCGGATAGCACTGGTCCAGCCCGGTGCCGCAGACCGCGATGGTCCTGCCCCCGCAACGCAACGCCGCCTCGTGCGCGGCCGCGTCGATGCCACGCGCCAGCCCGCTGGTGATGACCAGCCCCGCGGCGCACAGAGGCGCCGCAATGTCCGCGGCAAAACGCCGGCCGGCAGCGGTGGGATGACGGCTGCCGACGATGGCCAGCTGTGGGCGGCCGAGCAGCCCCACATCGCCCAGCACATATAGCGCGGGCGGCGCATCGGGCAGGGCAGCGAGCGCTGGCGGATATGCGGCCGCGGTGAACGGCAGCAGACAGGCGCCGGATTCTTCCAGCCATTGCAGGTCGCGCAGCACCTGCTCGTCGGGCGGCCGCAACACATGCAGCGCCGCAGCGTCGCTGAACCCCAGTGCCCGCAACGTCGCCATCGAATGGCGCGTCATCGC
>JBDSGY010000005.1:0-6653 GCA_039918755.1 Steroidobacteraceae bacterium | reverse complement strand
GCACCCCAGTACCAGGACTCCGGCGATCACGCGGCGTGTGTGACGCATCGGTCGGTTACCGGCTCTCGCCGATCAGCTTCGTCGTGACGCAGATCGCGAGCGCAAAACGCATGGTGTGCATGATCAGACCTCTTCCTGGGCTTTTTCCGCACGCCATCATTGCACAGGTCCTTGGACAAGCGGGCGGGTGGCCGCGTATTGCACATATTGGGGCCGTTGCGTTCATACGCGGCGAGAATCGACGTCAGTCCTACGAGGGATCTGCATTGACCGGGCTAGACTGCCGCCATGTCAGGGAAGGCCATACTTGCAGACGCGTTGGGCAATCAGGCGACGATGCCAGACGTTGTGCCGTGGGACGCGCAGGATGCACCCGCCCGTCAGGCTACCCTGACGCGCATCCTCATCCGGATTTCGCGCGACGCATTGCAGGGGGCCAGTCTGGATTCGCTGTTGCAGGGCATCTGTGATTGCCTGGTGGCGGAGTTGCCGGTCGAGATCGTCAGTGTGTTGCTGCTGGATGACGACAATAGTCATTTCGTCCACGAGGTCTATTCCGGGGAATTCACCCAGTCACCGCTTGCGCTCGCGGGCCGCTGGCCGATCACCATCGGAGCAGCGGGTCGCTGCGTGCAGCTGGGACGGCCCCACCTGATTCCGGATATCTCCGTGGATGCGGATTACGTGCCTGGCAATGCGACGGCGCGTTCCGAGTACCTGGTGCCGATCCGGCACGGCCGTCGACTGCACGGTGTGCTCAATCTCGAAAGCGCCCGCACCGATTTTTTCGGCCCCGAGGCATGCGCGGTATTCGATGCAGTCGGCGATCTGGTCGCCGGCGCCATTCACTTCGCGCGCATGGCCGACGAGCTCACCGAGGCCAACCGCAAGCTCGAGCGGTTATCGATGCGCGATGCCCTGACCGGAATCGCCAACCGGCGTCAGTTTGACGCTTGTCTTGCCGATACCTGGGCGCGTCAGGGGCGCGACGGTGCACCGCTGGCGCTGCTGCTGGTCGATGTCGATTGCTTCAAGGCGCTCAACGATTCCGTCGGGCATCTGCGTGGTGACGAATGCCTGCGGCTGCTCGCGCGGATCTGCGAGCGCTTCGCGGTGGACGAACACGATCTGGTTGCGCGCTATGGCGGGGAGGAATTCGTACTGCTGCTTCCCGGGCGCACCCTCGACGCCGCGGTCGCGCAGGGCGAGGCGCTGCGGCGCGCGGTGGCTCAGGAAGCGCTGGTGCATCCCGCTTCGCCACTGGCGCCGCATGTGACGATCAGCGTTGGAGTTGCGGTGCTGGTGCCGTCCGCCGATGCGTCGGCCGTGCAACTGGTGGCCGCCGCTGACCGGGCGATGTACGACGCCAAGACCGGCGGCCGCGACCGGGTGGCGTGGCGAACGCCAGCCTGAGCGTCGCTTGCAATAGCGAACGTGGATGCTCGTTCAGCCGCCGTTGCAGTGGTAAGTGAATTCGACCTGGTTGCTCTGGTTGCCGGCCGCATCGATCAGCCACGCGCGCATCTTCACGTAGTATTGGGCGGTGCCGCACGTCCAGCCTCCACCGTTGAACACGGCGCCTTTCTTCTGGAATTCAGCAGCCGTGTAAATGGGTGGGCCCTCCGGGCCACTGCGCGGCACCATCGAGCCATTGGTCTCCACCACTTCGCGCCGGAGCAGCACCACATCGCCGTCGGCATCGATGAAGTGATAGTCGGGCACGACATTGATCATCCTGCCATTGGCAGTGCGGATGTCGCGCCGCAACGTGACCGCCTGCAATACGGGCGCAGCACCGCGCAGCGGGGTTGTTGCCTGGGGTACCTGCACCACGGTGGGCGCGTCTGCGCGATTCGCCTGACACGATGTAATCGTGCCCGTTGTGAGTAACAGGCACAGCAGGGATGCCGGATGGGATGATTGCACAGTTGATACTATATCGGGCGCCACCGGTCATCGACGAGTGGCTATTCGTAATGGCATTCGAGGGGGCGCAGATGAATCGACGCGACATACTCGCTGCGGCCGCCGCGGCAGCATCGGCTTTCGGCGTCCTCAGTGCCGGTGCGGCCGGCAAGGTACCCGTACTCGGCCTGATACTGCCGCCTGCCAAGCGTGAAGTGCCCGAGGAGGGCATTGCCATGTATGGCAAGCAACTGCGCTTTGTAGTCACCGGCCTTGGCATCGAACGAATGACGCCAGACAGCTTTGATGCAGCGCAGGAACGCATTCCGGCTGCCGCGAAGCAACTGGCCGCTGCCGGCGCGCAGGCGATCGAGCTCACCGGAACCTCCCTGACATTTTACAAGGGCGAAGCGTACAACCGCGAATTGCGCGCCAGAGTGACGCAGGCTTCGGGCCTGCCCGCGACGACCATGAGCAATGGCGTCATCGATGGACTGAAGGCCGTGGGCTCACGCCGTGTTGCGGTAGCGACCGCTTACAACGACGAAGTGAACGCACGACTCAGGGCTTTTTTGCTGGAGCACGGCCTTGAGCCTCTGGTGGTAACAGGCATGGGCATCGAGGCAATGACCGACATCGACAAGGTCACTTCGAAGCAGCTCGAGGATTTCGCTGCGCGTGTGCACGCCTCCGCGCCGAAGTCGGATTCGCTGCTGGTTTCGTGTGGCGGCTTTCGCACGCTGGAGCTGATCGCGCCGCTGGAGAAGCGCACCGGTGTGCCGGTGATCTCGAGCATGCCGCACGGACTGTGGGCCGGCGCGCGACTGGTGGGGCTGTCGGGCGCAGCGCCTGGCTACGGCCGGCTGCTGTCCAGTGCGACCAAGGAACGCACGCTCTACCAGTAGCCGAGCATCCTGCCGGCCGCGAGTGCGGTGGACCACGCCGCGAGCGACACACCCCCACCCAGTGCCAGCTGTGCACGCTGTTTGGATGACGCAGGCCCCGACCAGCGCTGACGCCATGCTGGCATCCGGCACATCACCGCAACGTTGAGCAATGCGACGAAAATCGCCCCGAACTTGAGCAGCAGGAACGGGTTGTGCGCATATTCAGTGGCGTTGGTGGCAAGCAGGCAGAGGCCGCTCGCGGCCGCGAGCACGAAGCCTGCGGCAGCCATCGGCACCGTAGTCATGGAGACGATGGCCAGCGGT
Source organism: Steroidobacteraceae bacterium (assembly GCA_039918755.1). Lineage (GTDB taxonomy): Bacteria > Pseudomonadota > Gammaproteobacteria > Steroidobacterales > Steroidobacteraceae > ZC4RG30. The sequence goes on along the minus strand of JBDSGY010000005.1, from coordinate 3,537 downwards.
GCGCGCGCAAAGAGCCCGAGCAACCTCAGATCAATCACCAGCACTGAACCGAACAGCGTCGCAACGCCCACGATATGCGCGAGGTTGATGACGGCGTAGCTCCACACGCCGCCGCCGCGCACAGCCTGGCCCAGCACGGACGCCTCCAGCCAGGTGAGGGCGTGGACCAAGGAACTAACGACCGGTGCGGGTCACTTGATGCGGTCCGGATAGACGTTGTAGACCCTGCCGGTGGTGCTGACCCGCACGGTCTTGATTTCAAAGCGCTTCGGGTCATTGTTGCGATTGCCGCGGACGGTGACCGCATCGCCGACTGCGAGGGACTTGGGCGTCAGGCCCGCGGCCTCCGTCCGTGCCGCCGGTGCAAGCGTCACGTCCCAAACCTGGCCGTCTGCAATGATCTGCATTGAGGCATGTGGACCGGCCAGGCTCACCAGCCTGTGGACCTTGCCGGACAGCTCGATCTGGGTGTCGCTCTGCCCACCCCATCCGTGATGCGCCAGCGCCGGGGCTGCGGCGAATGGCGCTGCGAGCAGCGCTGCTGCGAAGCTGGAAAGACGTGCGTTCATGGTGTAACTCCTTGGCAGAGGACCGAAAATACACCTTGCTGGCGGATTCGTCTGTCAGCAACGCGGCTCCCGGCCTCTCCAGCCGATCTATAATCATCGTCAAATGAAAGTGGATTTCTCAGCCGATCCGACCGCGAAAGGTTTCTTTGCGCCGCTGCGCTTCGAAGCCACCCTCATCGATTGCGAGGTGGAAGGGCGGATACCTGCGGGCCTGAACGGCAGCTTCTACCGTTCGTGCATCGATCGACGTTATCCGCCACGGTTCCAGGACGATACGCCATACAACTCCGATGGCGCGGTGGACCGCTTCCACTTCATCGACGGCCATGTCGATTTCCGCTCGCGCTACATCCAGACGCCGCGGCTGCAGGCCGAAACTGCCGCGCGGCGCGCGTTATATGGACGTTATCGCAACCGGTCGACGTACGATCCGTCGGTCCGCGATGTCAGCCCCAACACGGGCAACACCACGCCCATCATCCATCACGGGCGGCTGTTTTCCATGAAGGAGGACAGCCCGCCGATGGCGCTCGATCCGCTTACGCTCGAGACCATCGGTGAGTGGGACTTTCACGGACAGATGCGCGCGAAGACCTTCACCGCGCACCCGAAGATCGATCCGGCCACCGGCGACATGCTCGCCTTTTCCTATGAGGCGCGCGGTGATGCCAGCCCCGACCTCGCCGTGTTCGTATTCGACAAGCACGGGAAGCTGAAGCGCGAGTGGTGGTTCAAGGCGCCGGTCGTCAGCATGATGCATGACATGGCGATCACCGATCGCCACATCATCCTGCCCACCACCGGCATGGTCACGAGCCAGGAACGGCTCGACGCGGGGCTGATCCACTGGACCTACGACAGGAACGTGCCCTGTCATGTGGCCATCATTCCACGCGATGGCGACGAGAAGGACATTCGCTGGTTTCACGGTACGCCGGCGCAGGCGATGCTGGTACACACGACCAACGCACGCACCGAGGGAGGCAAGGTCATCCTCGATGCGCCTGTAGCGAGCAACAATTTCCACCCTTACTTTCCGAATCTCGATGGCTCCGCCTTCGAGACTGCTGGTGTCTCGCCCACTATCCGTCGCTGGACGTTCGATCTGGATTCGAAAGACACGGGCTGGAAGGAGGAGATCCTGTTCGACGGCATGCGCGGCACCTCGATGGTGCGCATGGACGATCGTTACCTTACGCGGCCGTTCCGCTGGAGCTACATGCTCGCCGTCGATCCTGCGCTGCCGTTCGATCGTGCGCGGGGCGGCAACCTGTCGGTGCGCGTGGCGAATTCCATCTTCAGGTTCGACCACCATACCGGGGCCATCGATCGGCTATCGGCAGGCAATACCCACAGCCTGTCCGAGCCGCAATTCGTCCCCGCCCGGCCGGATGCGCCGGAGGGGGAGGGGTACATCCTCACCGTGGCGAATGATTTTTCCGAGATGCGCTCGGAGCTCGTGATTGCCGATGCCATGCGACTGGCGGACGGCCCCATCGGCCGCGTAAAGCTGCCGTTCCGGCTGCACACACAAGTGCATGGCTGGTGGGAGCCCGAAGCAGGCTACTTGAACGGTTTCCCTCCGGCCGCCTGAGCAGCGTTCACGTGCCGGTTATCACCGGCTGCCGTCGAGCCCGAACGCCAGCAGCACATTGCCTGGCACGCCGCCCAGCCGCGGATAACCCGAATTGATGTACAGCATGCCGTCGACCACCACGGCACCCGCGCCATCCAGCGAGCCGCCCTGCGCCGCCACGCCGTTCAGCGTGGTGTACCGCAGCTGCGTGTCCACATCCCATATCTTCCGACCGTCGTCGGTGGCAAACGCGCGCAGGTGTCCATCCATCGACCCGGAAATCACCGCCCCGGGTATGACGGTCACTGCACCGGGCTGCGCAGGACTGCATCCCTCGCGAGGTGGTGAGCACGGGGAGCTGGGCGCGAACCACACCTTGGCGCCCGTCAGCACGTCGAGCGCGGTGAGCCCGCCGCCCTTCACGGGATCGAAACCGGCATTGCCGATCTGCAGGGAGCCCTGGTCGCCTGCAGTACGTACGGCGTCTGCAACTGCCGCGTAGACGCGTACGCCATCGCTGCCCATGCCCCATTGCACGCCACCGGAACTGCCGCCCACGCCGACACGTGTTTGCCAGAGCACTCTTCCCTGGTCAGCCGGATCAAGCCCCGAGACCACGCCGGATTTCTGTCCTGCAATCAGCAGATCGCGGCCGCCAGGCGCGTGCACCAGCAGGATGGGTGCCGCGAAGTCGTGGTCCGGTCCGCAATCCTTGTCGCCGCCGCGCGCGCATTGCGCATTGAAAACATCCGGTGGTGAAACCTGGCGCGACCAGGCGATGCGTCCGGTCCTCATCTCCATTGCGACAACGGCGTCACCGAGTGGCGTCGCCGGATGGGTGTAGTCATTGCCCGTGCCCACATAGATCAGTCCGCGCGCCGCGTCGACCGCCGGTGCAGACCAGACGCCCACGCCCGATGGGCCGTATCGTTTCGTTCCCCCCGCAGTGACATGCGTCTGTTTCGGCTCGGGCACCATCCATGTCTTCCACTTGAGCCTGCCGTCGCGAACGACCAGTGCGGACACGCTGCCGCGGAAGGTGCAGCAGGGATAAGCCGGATCCACCGCGCGGGATTCCTCCCATGAGGCAGCGGGCACGAAGGCCATGCCATCGTGGACGGCGATGGCGCCGGTAAGGCGCGTTGCCTCGTGGGATTCCACGCGTGTTTTCCAGGTCTGCTTGCCCGTCCTCGCTTCCAGCGCGTACACCCCGCCGATCTGATCAGTGAAAAGCAGCAACTGGCGGCCTCGATCCACGGTGATCGTTGGTGGCGTTCGCACCGGTCCCGCGGCCTGGTAGGTCCAGTGGATGCAGCCGGTGCGCGCATCCAGCGCCTGCACCATTCCACCAGCGCTGCCCACGAACATCGTGCCGCTGATCACGGTGGGCGC
>JBDSGY010000004.1:0-3006 GCA_039918755.1 Steroidobacteraceae bacterium | reverse complement strand
CGAGCTGCAGCGAGTCCTGCGCAGGGAACAGCTTCTTCTGGAGCACCGGATCGACGAAGGCGTAGTTGATGGATTCCTGGTACCCGCGCACCGTCAGCACGTCCAGCAGTGCACGCTCATCAATCAGCGCCTCGCTGCGGCGGGTGAACCGTTGCGGCAGACGCCTGGGCGACTCCTGCACGGCATCGAAGCCCACGATCCGCAGCACCTCTTCGATCAGGTCTGCTTCAATGGCGATATCGAAGCGCCAGGACGGAGGAGTCACTGTCCAGCCTTGTGCATGCGGGGCAACCTGCATGCCGAGCTGCGCAAGGCTTTCCTGCACGCGATTTTCCGGAATGTCTGCACCTGTGAGCATGGCCAGCCGCTGGCGACGCAGCAGCACTGGCGGACGCGCGGGCAGATCCGCAGCGCTCACGGCCTCGCCCACTGCGCCTGCGTCGCCACCGCACAGTTCCAGCAGCAACGCGGTGGCGCGCTGCATGGCGGTGGCCTGTCCCTGCGGATCCACGCCGCGTTCGAAGCGCTGGCTGGCATCGGTCTGGATGCCGTAGCGGCGCCCGCGTCCGGCAATGGCCTCGGGCGTGAAGAATGCAACTTCCAGCAGCACGTCGGTAACTTCAGCCGTGATGGAGGTGCCCTGCCCGCCCATGACACCAGCCATCGCGATCGGGCCGCCGTCATCCGCGATCAGCAACACGTCGGGCGTGAGTTCGACGCTGCGTTCGTCCAGCAGTTGCAGCTGCTCGCCGGCGCGCGCCATGCGCACCGTGAGGGCGCCCTGTACGCGCTTCGCATCGTAGGCATGCATCGGCTGGCCGAGTTCGAGCAGCACGAAATTGGTGACGTCGACCACGGGATTGATGCTGCGCAGGCCGGCGCGACGGAGGCGCTCCTGCAGCCACAAGGGGGAGATGGCGCGGTTGTTTACGCCGCTGATGCGGCGGGTCAGGAATCGTGGCGCCGCGGCGGGTGCGTGCACCACGGCGGCCGCAGTACCCGCGGCAGTCTTGAACGCTGGTGACGCGGGTGTTTTCAACGTACCGCCCGACAGTGCGGCGATTTCACGCGCAACACCGAGTACCGACATCGAATCGCCGCGATTCGCATACACCTTGAGATCGAGCACCGCGTCGTCAAGCTGCAGGAAGTCCCGGATGTTCGCACCAGCCGGCGCGTCGGCAGGCAGCTCCAACAGGCCGGTGGAGGTGGCGGCGAGCCCGAGCTCTTTCGCCGAACACAGCATGCCGGCGGATTCCACCCCGCGCAGCTTCGCTGCCTTGATCTTCATGTCACCCGGCAGCACCGCGCCAACCTGCGCGAGCGGCACCTTGATGCCGGCGCGTGCGTTGGCGGCACCGCAAACAATCTGCACGGATGCAGCGCCGTCGTTCACCTGGCAGATGCGCAGTTTGTCCGCTTCGGGATGCGCAGCGATGGAGACGATCTCAGCGACGACGACACCCGTGAAGGCCGGCGCAGCAGGCTCGGTGCCTTCGACTTCAAAGCCTGAGGCGGTGAGCCGACTCGACAGCTCCTGTGCGTCCCATGGAAGATCGACCCATTCCGCCAGCCACGAAACCGGCAGCTTCATGACCAGCCACCTCGGAACTGTTTCAGGAAGCGCAGGTCGTTGTCGAAAAACAGGCGCAGGTCATTCACGCCATAGCGCAGCATGGCAAGGCGATCGATGCCCATGCCGAAGGCATACGCCGTGTAGCGCTCGGCGTCGACGCCACAGGCAGCCAGCACATTCGGATGCACCATGCCGCAGCCCAGCACCTCGATCCAGCCGGTGTGCTTGCACAGGCGGCAGCCGGTGCCGCTGCATTCCACGCAAGTGATGTCCACCTCGGCGGACGGCTCGGTGAAAGGAAAATACGAAGGCCGCAGGCGCATCGCCAGATCGCGCTCGAAGAATGCTTCCATGAAGCCGTGCAGGATGGATTTGAGATTCGCGAAACTCACGCCCTCGTCGACCAGGAGGCCTTCCACCTGATGGAACATCGGCGTGTGGGTGGCGTCCGAATCCATCCTGTAAACGCGTCCCGGCGCGATCACCGCCAGCGGCAACTGCTCGCGGGCGGCGAGCAACGCGCGGATCTGCACGGGCGACGTGTGCGTGCGCAGCAGCGCGCGCTCACCATTGACCTCGTGCTCGAGATAGAAAGTGTCATGCATCGCACGCGCCGGATGATTGGCCGGCACATTCAATGCGGTGAAATTATGGAAGTCGTCCTCGATCTCCGGGCCTTGCGCCACGTCGAAGCCCACTTCGCCGAACAGGCGTTCAATGCGCAGCCGCGCGCGGGTGACCGGATGCAGGCCTCCGCTCTGCTCTCCCCGACCGTCCAGTGTCACATCGATGCGGCCGGATTCGAGCTTTCGCTGGATGCCGGCAGCATCGAGAAGCACGCGCCGCGCATCGAGCGCGGACTGCACGGCCAGCTTGGCTTCATTGATGAGCGCTCCGGCGGCGGGGCGTTCGCCGGCCGGCAATGCGCCGAGGGACTTGAGCTGCTCGGTGAGCAGGCCCTTCTTCCCCAGCCACTGCACGCGCACTTCTTCCAGACTCGCCGAATCGGCGCTGGCGGAAACTTCCGCCAGCGCGCGATTGGTCAGCTCAGTGAGCGACTCCACTCCCCACCCCTTGCAGGCGCCGAAACGACAAGCGCCTAGGCGGCTTTGAGCTGGGCCTTCGCCTGATCGCAGATGGTGCCGAACGCAGCCGGATCGTGCACAGCGAGTTCGGCAAGTACCTTGCGGTCGATCTCGATGCCGGCCTTCAGCAGGCCGTTGATCAGTCGGCTGTACGACAAGTCGTGCAGACGCGCTGCCGCATTGATGCGGGTGATCCAGAGTGCGCGGAACACGCGCTTCTTGGCGCGACGGTCACGGTAGGCGTATTGACCAGCCTTCATCACCGCTTCTTTGGCGATACGGAAGACAGTGCTACGACGACCGCGATAGCCTTTGGCCAGATTCAGAACCTTTTTGTGACGCGCG
>JBDSGY010000003.1:0-2988 GCA_039918755.1 Steroidobacteraceae bacterium | reverse complement strand
GCGATGTGGACGCCACGCTCTCGGCCGCGTGGGGCGGCAATTACGTAAACGACTTCATCGATCGCGGCCGCGTGAAGCGTGTCTATATCCAGGGCGACGCGCAGTTCCGCAGCCGTCCCGAAGATCTGGGTGAATGGTATGTGCGCGCTGCCAACGGCCGCATGGCGCCGTTTTCCGCTTTCTCCACGCTGACGTGGGAACGATCACCGACCACGCTCAGCCGATATGATGGCTGGAACGCGTATGAAATCCAGGGCGCCGCGGCCCCGGGACGCAGCTCCGGCGACGCGATGTCGCGCATGGAGCAGCTGGCCCGCGCCATTCCCGGCACATCCGTGGAATGGAGCGGCCTGTCCTATCAGGAACGCCAGGCCGGCACGCAGACCACGCTGCTGTACACGATCTCGCTGGCGGTGGTGTTCCTGTGCCTGGCGGGGCTTTACGAGAGCTGGTCGATCCCCGTCTCGGTGCTGATGGTCGTGCCGCTTGGCCTGCTCGGCGCGGTGCTCGCCGTGACATTGCGCGGACTCACCAATGACGTTTATTTCCAGGTGGGCCTGCTGACCACCATGGGGCTCGCGGCCAAGAACGCCATCCTCATCGTCGAGTTTGCGGAACTCGCGGAGAAGCAAGGCATGAGCCCCGTCGAGGCCGCTCTGCACGCGGCGCGACTGCGGCTGCGCCCGATCGTGATGACGTCGCTGGCCTTCATCTTCGGCGTGCTGCCGCTGGCCATCTCCACCGGTGCCGGTGCGCAGAGCCGCATCGCCATTGGCACGGCGGTGATCGGCGGCATGATCACCGGCACCGTGCTGGCCGTGCTCGCGGTGCCGACGTTCTTCGTGCTGATCCGGAAGTTTACTTCCAGCCGCCGTCGCGCTTCTCGATAGGCAGGATGCGGATGAACGCCTCCACCGCGTGCAGCTCGCCGCCGTAGAACTTGAATGCCTCGAACGCCGTGAGCTGGTCACCGCCTTCCTTCTGCACGCCCCACGCCAGCCGTAGCCAGGCGATTCCCATGCGCTCATCCACCGCGACCACGCGGTAGATCGGCGGACCAAGGCGCTTGAAGATGGCCAGCGACTGCGTCGAGATGTTCTGGCAGCCCGGTGCGAACTTGCAGTCCGGCCCGGCCATGACCTGGCCATTCTCGTAGCGGTAGGCATCGGCGGCGAAAGGCGCGTTCACCGCGGCGAAGGTCTCGGCCTTGGTGAATCCTTCCGGATACTTCAGCGCGGACTTCAGTACGTCCTCACGCGTGGCCAGCTCGTCGGGGCGTGGCGCGTAGTTCATCACCTCGCTCGCCGCCTTCAGGCCATCGATGTTGAAGATCAGGCCGTCGGCGCGGCTGCGCGTGGGCACGAGTTCGAGCTCGGTGATCTTGTCCGCGACCACTTTCAGGCGCACCACCAGCATCACCGGCGCGCCGCTCTCTTCCACCATCACATGTGCGCCGACCACGCCGGTGCGCTCGTCGATGAAGTCCTGGCGGAAGCCGCGCAGCGCCGTAACGCTGTTCACGAGGGCCACGCTCTTCAACGGCTTCTCGACGGCATCCTCGGTGACCCGCAGCGTGTCCGCGACCGGCAGCTTGGTGATGTTGTGCTTCACCAGCGCGTAGAGCACCTGGGTGACTTTGCTGCGCAGGCATTCACGGTCGCAGGTTGGCGTGGGTTGCGCGGCAAGGGCGGGCGCGGCGCCAATGACGAGGATCGGCAAGCAGAACAGGCGTCGAAAATCGGGCACGTTGGACCCCTCACTTTATTGTTGGCGTAGATCATACGCTGCGACTTCGGGCCCAGAGGCGCCTGCTCCGAAGACTCGCAAAAGACGACTCTCCACTGATTGTATCCTTTGCGCATCCAAGGTCTGCCAGGGTCGCATCACATGGCGATAGAGAAAGTGCACGTGCCCCGCTTCATCGCCGCCCTCGACCAGGGCACCACCAGTACGCGCTGCATCCTTTTCAATGAGGCCGGTGCTGTCCATTCGCTCGCCCAGCACGAACACCCACAGCACTATCCGCAGCCGGGCTGGGTGGAACACGACGCGGCGCAGATCTGGCGCAACACGCAGCGGGTCATCACCGAGGCGCTGTCGAAGGCATCCCTGAGTGCGGGGGATGTGGCCGCGATCGGCATCACCAACCAGCGCGAGACAACCGTCCTGTGGAATCGCCGCACCGGTGAGCCGATCCACAACGCGCTGGTCTGGCAGGACACGCGGGTCGAATCGCTGGTCGCGGAGTACGCGCGCGATGGCGGGCCCGATCGATTCCGCGCGCTCACCGGGCTGCCACTGGCGAGCTACTTCAGCGCGCTGAAGATCCAGTGGCTGCTCGACCAGGTGCCGGGTGCGCGCGTGGCGGCGGAACGTGGCGAGCTGCTGTTCGGCACGATGGACTGCTGGGTGGTCTGGAACCTGACCGGCGGGATCGATGGCGGCCTGCATGTGACCGACGTGACCAATGCCAGCCGCACGCAGCTCATGAGCCTTGCTACGCTGGAATGGGACGATTCGCTGCTGGACGCGTTCCGCATCCCTCCATCGATGTTGCCGCGTATTGTTTCATCCAGCACACAGATCGGCGTTGCAACGGTGGATTCGATCGCCGGTGTTCCAATCGCCGGCATCCTGGGTGATCAGCAGGCGGCACTGGTTGGCCAGACCTGCTTCGAGACAGGCGAGGCAAAGAACACGTACGGCACCGGCTGCTTCCTGCTGATGAACACCGGGACGCAGATGGTCCCATCGCGCGCAGGATTGATCACGACTGTTGCCTACCGCTTCGGCAACGAGCCGGCGAGCTACGCGCTGGAAGGGTCCATCGCCATCACCGGCGCGCTCGTGCAGTGGCTGCGCGACAGCCTGAAGATCATCGATTCATCCGCGCAGGTCGAAGCGCTGGCGCGCGAGGTGGAGGACAACGGTGGGGTCTACTTCGTGCCGGCGTTCTCCGGACTCTATGCGCCGCACTGGAATGCCGGG
>JBDSGY010000002.1:0-4546 GCA_039918755.1 Steroidobacteraceae bacterium | reverse complement strand
CGGATACGCCTGCGGTCTAGGGCGCGGGCATCACGCCGGACTGGCGCGCCGCGAGGCGCGCCACCGCGAAGTCGAATACCGCGGTGCTGTCCACCTCGCCGGTGGCGCAGAAGTTCAGATCGCGCAGCAGGCCATCCGCCACCGCGTAGATCACGCCATGCACGGCCACCTGCTGGCCGCGGTTCCATGCATCCTTGACCACCGTGGTGCGGCAGACATTCAGTGCCTGCTCCAGCACATTCAGTTCGCACAGGGTGTCGATGGCAGCGGCACCGCCACCGACCAGCAACGTCGGATGGCGATCGCGGATGTCCTGCACATGCCGCAACCAGTTGTCGATCAGCCCGAACGAGGCCGAGCCCATGGCCGCCGCCACACCACCGCAGCCATAGTGGCCGGTGACGATGATGTCCTGCACTTTGAGCACATCGACCGCGTACTGGATCACCGACAGGCAGTTGAGGTCCGAATGCACCACCAGATTCGCCACGTTTCGATGCACGAACAGTTCGCCGGGGGCGAGGTCCACGATCTCGTTGGCGGGCACACGGCTGTCGGCACAGCCGATCCACAGGTAGCGCGGCGATTGCTGCGACACCAGCCGCGCGAAAAAATCGGGATCCTTGCGCGTTACCTTGTCGGCCCACAGCCGGTTCTTGTTCAACAGGTGGTCGATGCCTTTCATGGCGCGCATGGTAGCAGCCTTGCCCGCCAGCCACGGCAGGCCGCGTAGAATGGCGCGATGAGCAGCTTCGACACCGTCATCGTCGGCGCGGGCGCGGCAGGCATCGCGGCAGCGCGCCGGCTGGTCGCTGCCGGACAGAAGGTGGTGGTGCTGGAGGCGCGTTCGCGCGTCGGCGGTCGCGCTGCCACCGACCATTCGCTCGGCGCGCCGGCCGATCTGGGTGCGGCCTGGCTGCACTTTGCCGAGCAGAACGCCTGGACTGAGATTGCCGACCAGTCCGGCTTCAGCGTGATCCGTCGCGAACCTGGCTGGGGCGCCGGGGCCAGCATCGGCACGCACATGCCCACGCCAGAACAACGCCAGGCAGCCGAAGCCAGCTATGGGCACTACTACGCGCTGATCGAAGCCGCGGCCAGCGCGGGGCGCGACGTTGCCGTGAGCGAGGTGCTGCCCGACGACGCCTACCGCGTGCGCTTCGATGCCGTGATGACGTGGGCGGTGAGCGTGGAGAGCCGGCAGGTTTCCACCCTCGACCTCGCGCGCTATGGGGATTCCGAACACAACTGGGCCGTGCGCGAAGGCCTGGGCACGGTGGTTGCCGCCGGCGCCGCGGGCCTGCCGATCCGCCTGGGCACACTCGTCACCGCCGTCGACTGGTCCGGACCGCGCATCCAGATCGACACCAGCGCCGGCAGGATCGACTGCGCAGGCGTCATCATCACCGCGCCCACGCCAGTGCTTGCGGCCGGCGCCATCCAGTTCACGCCCGCGCTCCCGACCGCCCATCTCGACGCTTTCGCGGGCTTGCCACTCGGGGTTGTCAACAAGGTGTTCTTCCGGCTGGGCGGAGGTCAGTTTGCCGATGGCGTGAGCCGGCATTTCCTTGGCAGCGCCAGCACGTCACGCACCTGCAACTACCTCGTGTATCCGGCAGACCAGCCACTGCTGTGCGCGTTCTTCGGCGGCGACCTGTCGCGGGAGCTTGAACAGCGCGGCGAACTCGAGGTGTTTGCACGCGATGAACTGCGCGGCATTTTCGGCGCGCAGTTCGTGGGCGCGCTGGGGCCGGGGCTCGCCACCGGGTGGGGCGCAGATCCGCATGCACGCGGCTCGTATTCCGCTGCCCTGCCGGGCAAGGCGCATTGCCGCGGCGTCCTCGCTACACCGGTGACACCGGCTATGCAGTTTGCAGGCGAGGCGTGCTCAGAGCAGTTCTATGGAACGCTGCATGGCGCCTGGCTGTCTGGCGTAGCCGCCGCCGAGCAGCTGCTATAGCACCTGCTAGAGGGGCTGGGCCTTCACCCAGGCCGCAAACGCTGCGCGCTGGTCGGCGCTGACACTGGCGGGCAACTTGCCCGATGCCAGCACGTCGCGCATCGACTGCAGCAGCGTGCCGGCATACGAGGGCGAGCTCTTCGACAGCTCTGCGTATGCCGCCCTCGCATCATCCAGCCGGCCGGTGAGCAGGAACAGCTCGGCCCGGTATTCAATCGCCTCGGGGTAATCCCGCTGCAGCTTCAGCGCCGCGTCATAGGCCTGCAGCGACGCCTCATAGTCGCCGAGCCGGCGGCTGGTGTAGCCGACCAGGTTCCAGGCCTCTTTCATGTTCGAATCGGCAGCCGCGGCCGCACGGAAGCGCTCGCGTGCCTCGGCATATCCTTTCCGGATCTCGGGCGATGTGGGGCTCGTTGCCTCCAGGGCCTGGGTCTTTTCGAAACGTTCAAAGCCCATGTTGTAGTTCAGGCGTGCGGCCATCGCGCCGTCCGCGGAAATATCCGGCGCTGGCGTGGAGGTGACGGCGCCGTTGGCGTCGGGAATGGCCTGGGCCACCGGGGCCAGCATGGCCAGCGCGACGGCCAGGCCGCAAAAACGGGGGGTCAAAGAGTTCATAGGCGGTTCCTTTGGTTGCAGCTATCGTATCTCAATGTGCTTAGCCGCTAAAATCAGCGCATGAGCCTCTCGTTACGCGAACAACTGCTGGCCGCCGGCCTGGTGTCCCAACAACAGGTGCAGCGTGCCGAACGGCAGCAGAAGCAGCAGCAATACACCGCCCCCCGGGGCAAGAAGAAGCAGGGCCCCACCCCACAGGAGCTGGCGGCCCAGCGCGCCAGCGCCGAGAAGGCGGCGAAAGACGCGGAAGCAAACCGGCGCAAGGAAGAAAAGCTCCAGCGGCGGGCGAAATTCGCCGAGATCAAGCAGCTGGTGACCGTGCATCAGGTGCCGCGGGTCGAGACCGATGATTTCTACAATTTCCAGGACGGCACCAGCATCAAGCGGGTGCCGGTCAACCCTGACCTGCGCTACAAGCTCGTGCATGGCGTGCTCGCCATCGTGCGCTGCGAAGGCCGCTATGCCTTCGTGCCCGCCGAAATCGGCGCACAGGTGCGGGCCCGCGTGGAGCGCGCCCTCATCCATCTGAACAAGCCGGAAGCCCCGCCGAGCGACGACGATCCGTACAAGGACTACGTCGTGCCTGACGATCTCGTTTGGTGATGACGCTGTTGTGAACGCCGGCGTCGTCATGGCTGCCGCCCTGCTGCTCGCGGGCATAGCGGACGCGCAGCAGGCAACCTCGCCTCCTGACGACGAGCTGGCCGAGGTCGTGGTGACCGGCCGCGAGCGCTACTACGTCGCGCCCACCAATCGTGACGGCATCGGCCGCGTGTGGGTGCCGGTCCGCATCAACAACAAGGGACCATTTCGCATGGTGCTGGATTCGGGCGCAACACGCTCGGCGGTCAGCTTCCGGGTTGCCAATGCGCTCGGCATTCCCACCGATCGTTCGCCGCCGGTCATGCTGCGCGGCGTGACCGGCTCTGCCGTCGCGCCCACCATCGAGGTGGACAGCATGAGCGTGGGGGATCTCTACGTGGCGCCCGCACGCCTGCCGCTGCTCGCCGATGCGTTCGGTGGCGCCGAGGGCCTGCTGGGCATGGACGGGATGCAGGACAAGCGCATCTTCATCGACTTCCGCAATGACTTCATCAACATCTCGCTGTCGCGCAACCGCCGCGCTGCCGTGGGGTTCGAGACCGTCCCCTTCGAGCCCAACAACCTGAACCTGCTGGTGGTGCGCGCGCGGGTGGGCAACCTGTCACTGCTGGCCATCATCGACACCGGCGCGCAGTCGACGCTGGGCAATACGGCGCTGCACGATGCCATCAGCCGCCAGGTGGCACGCAACCGCCAGGGCGAGGACTCCATCACCGGCGCCACCGGCGCGGTGCAGGACGGCATTGGGGCGCGCATCTCGCCCATCTCGATCGGCGGCATCGAGATCCGCGACGCGCATGTCACCTTCGGCGACATGCACATCTTTGAGACGTGGAAGCTGAATGATGAACCAGCCCTGCTGATCGGCATGGACATCCTCGGACTGTTCGACACGCTGGTGATCGACAACCGGCGCCAGGAAATGCATATCAAGCCACGCAGCGGCAAGTGATCGCCGGATGCTGGTCGCTTTCAACAAACCCTTCGGCGTGATCTGCAAGTTCAGCCCGGAGCCAGGAAAGCGAACCCTGGCCGACTTCGTCGACATCCCTCACATTTACCCCGCAGGCCGTCTCGACACCGACAGCGAAGGCCTGCTGCTGCTGACCGACGACGGCGCCTTGCAGGCCCGCATCACGGAACCGCGCCACAAGCTGCCAAAGGTTTACTGGGCCCAGGTGGAAGGCGCACCTACCGACGACGCACTGGCGACGCTGCACAGCGGCGTGGACCTCGGCGATTTCACGACGCAGCCCGCCGGCGCACAGCGGATCGACGAGCCCGCGGGGCTATGGCCACGGGACCCGCCAATCCGCCATCGCGCGCAGATACCGACGGCGTGGCTGGCGCTCACCTTGCGCGAAGGCA
>JBDSGY010000001.1:0-7319 GCA_039918755.1 Steroidobacteraceae bacterium | reverse complement strand
CGCGCGCGGCTCACGGAAACAGGCGCCGCCGAGTTCCAGGGCACGTTGATCATCCCCGGCTTCGTTGCGCGCACACCGCAGGGCGTGCAGACCACGCTGGGACGCAATGGCAGCGACTTCTCCGCGTCGATCTTCGGCTCGCTGCTCGACGCCAGTGAAATCCAAATCTGGACCGACGTGGATGGGGTGCTTTCGGCCGACCCACGCCGCGTGCCCAACGCGCAGGTCATCGACCAGCTGTCATACAACGAGGCGATGGAGCTGGCGTACTTCGGAGCCAAGGTCATCCATCCGCAGACCATGGCGCCGGCCATCGGCCGTTCGATCCCCATCTACATCCGCAACACGTTTGCGCCCACCAATCCATGCACGCTGATCTGTGCGGCGCCGACCTCCGAACTGACGGTGAAGGGCATCACGACGATCGAAAGCGTGGCGCTGGTGAACATCGAGGGCGCAGGCATGATCGGCGTTCCCGGCACCGCCCATCGGCTGTTCGGTGCGCTGCGCGACGAAGGCATCAACGTCATCCTGATTTCGCAGGGCAGCTCCGAACATTCGATCTGCTGCGCGATTCCCGGCGAGGAAGCTGATCGCGCCGAGCAGGTGGTGCGAGCGGCCTTCATGCGCGAGCTGGCCGAGGGTCAGATCCAGAGCGTCGAAACATCGAAGGACCTCGCCATCCTCGCCGTCGTCGGCGATGGCATGGCCGGGACGCCCGGCGTGTCGGCCAAGGTGTTCAATGCGCTCGGCGCGGCGGCCGTGAACGTGCGCGCCATCGCGCAGGGCGCCTCCGAGCGCAACATTTCGGTGGTGGTGGACGGCAAGCAGGCCACGCGGGCACTGCGCGCCACGCACGCCAGTTTCTACCTGTCGCCCAATACATTGTCGATCGGTGTGATCGGTCCGGGCACCGTCGGTCGCGTCCTGCTCGATCAGCTCGCTTCACAGCAGGCGCGGCTGTCGCGTGAATTCAAGCTGGATCTGCGCGTGCGCGGCATCATGTCGTCGCGGCGCATGCTGCTGTCGGATCGCGGCGTGGAGCTGGGACGCTGGAAGGAAGAAGTCGAGTCGGCTTCGCAGTCGCCGGCCGACATTGCGCGGTTCATCGAGCATGTGAAGGTGGACTATCTGCCGCACACCGTGATCATCGACTGCTCGGCCGACGAAGCAGTGGCCAGGTACTATCGCGACTGGCTGGCGCAGGGCATCCACATCGTCACGCCGAACAAGAAAGCCAACAGCGCCGATATGACTTTCTACGACTCGCTGCGCGAGGCCCGCCGTACGGGCGGTTCGCACTACCTGTACGAAGGCACGGTGGGCGCGGGCCTGCCCGTGATCCAGACGCTGCGCGACCTGCGTGAGACCGGCGACGTGGTGGACAGCATCGAGGGCATCTTTTCCGGCACGCTGGCCTACCTGTTCAATGTCTACGACGGCACGGTGCCATTCTCGGCCATCGTGCGCGAAGCCAAGACGCGCGGTTATACCGAACCCGACCCGCGCGACGACCTCTCGGGCACGGACGTGGCGCGCAAGCTCATCATCCTGGCGCGCGAGATGGGCCTGCGGCTGGAAATGGGCGACGTGAAGGTCGAGAGCCTGGTGCCCACCGATCTGGCCGGCGGCTCCATCGATGAATTCCTCGACGGCCTTACCCGCTATGATGCGGCCATGCTGCAGCGCTATCAGGCGGCGAAAAAGGCGGGCAGGGTGCTGCGCTTTGTCGGTCGCATCACTTCCAAGGGCGAGGCTACGGTGGGTGTCGTGGAACTGGAAGGCAAGCACGCCTTCGCCAATATCGCGCTCACGGACAACGTGGTGCGTTTCGCCACCGCGCGCTACTGCAACAATCCGCTGATCGTGCAGGGGCCCGGCGCAGGTCCCGAAGTCACTGCCGGTGGCGTGTTTGCGGACTTGTTGCGCCTCTCCGCATACCTGGGGGCACGCCTGTGAGCGTCACCAGGGTTACCGCATTTGCGCCGGGCTCGGTGGCGAATGTCGCCATCGGTTTCGACATCCTTGGATTTTCAGTGGATGCAGTGGGCGACCGCGTCACGCTGACACGCAGCAATACTCCGGGCGTCAAGATCAGCTCGATCCGTGGCGTGGTGATGGATCTGCCACTGGAGGCTGAAAAAAATACTGCCGGGCAGGCATTGCTGGCGCTGATCAAGGCGCGCGACCTGCCGTTCGGGTTCGAGATGCAGATCGACAAGGGGATTCCACTGGCTTCCGGACTCGGTGGTTCTGCGGCCTCGGCCGTTGCCGCCGTGGTCGCGGCCAATGCCATGATCGACGATCCGCTGACCCGCATCGAGCTGCTCAAGGTGGCGATGGAAGGCGAGGCAGTGGCCAGTGGTTCACGCCATGCGGACAACATCTCGCCATCGCTGTACGGCGGCCTGGTGCTGACGGTCGGCATCGACAACCCGCGCGTGAAACAGATCCCGGTGCCCGAAGCGATCTATGCGGTCATCGTGCACCCGCACCTGCAGGTGTCGACCAAGCAGGCGCGTGCCATTCTCAGCCGCACAGTCAACATGTCGGATTTCGTGTGGCAGACAGCGAATCTCGCCGGCTTCATTTCCGGCTGCTATACCAATGACATCGAGCTGATCAAGGCATCGCTGGAAGACGTGATCATCGAGAAGCAGCGCCAGGTGCTGATCCCCGGCTTCACCGAAGTCCGCGCTGCCGCCCTCGACAAGGGCGCGCTGGGCTGCTCGATTTCGGGCGCTGGTCCGACCGTGTTTGCCCTCTGTCTCGAGCGTGATGCGCGCGCCGTGCGCGATGCCATGGTGCAGGCATTCGCTGTCCACAAGATCGAGGCGGACAAATGGATCGTGGCCGTGCAATCGGGCGGCGCCCATGTGGTGAGCAGCGAATGAGGTTTGCGAGTACCCGGGGAAAGGCCCCCGATGTGACATTCAGCCAGGCGTTGCTGCAGGGGCTGGCTCCCGATGGCGGCCTGTATGTGCCACAGCAATGGCCCGACCTTGCGCGCACCGCGGCTGCGTCCCTGCCGGCGCTCGCGCAGCAGCTCATCGGAGCCTTTGCCGAGGGAGACGTGCTGTCATCCTCGGTGCCGGGCATTACCGAGGACGCGTTCAATTTTCCGGCGCCGCTGAAGTCACTGACGCCTTCTGGACGATTGCGCGTACTGGAACTGTTCCACGGCCCAACGGCAGCGTTCAAGGATTTCGGCGCGCGCTTTCTGGCGGCCAGCCTGGCGCGCATTCCGCGTCCGTCCGGGCGACCACTGCGCATCCTGGTCGCGACCTCCGGCGATACGGGCGGCGCTGTCGCGGCGGCGTTCCATCGTCGGCCCGGCATGGAAGTGGTGGTGCTGTTCCCGAAGGGACTGGTCTCGCCTGCGCAGCAGCAGCAGCTGACGTGCTGGGGCGGGAATGTCATGAGCCTGGCGGTGCGCGGCACGTTCGATGATTGCCAGCGCCTCGTGAAGGAAGCATTCCTGGACCAGTCATTCCGTGAAAAGGTGGAGATGTCGTCCGCCAACAGCATCAATCTTGGGCGGCTGCTGCCCCAGGCGGTGTACTACGCGGCCAGCAGCCTCGCGGTGCGCGCCCAGACGAATGCAAAAGCCTCGTACATCATTCCCAGCGGCAACCTGGGCAATGCGGCCGCGTGCATCTGGGCCCGCCTGATGGGTTTTCCGATCGAACGCATCGTGCTGGCGCACAACGCCAATGCCACGGTGCCGAGGTTCCTGCAGGACGGCGTGCTGCAGCCGCGCGCCAGTGTCGCGACGCTCGCTTCAGCGATGGACGTTGGCAATCCGAGCAACCTCGAACGCCTGCTGAATCTTTATCCGGACGCCGCTTCGCTGGGCGGGCAGCTCAGCGCGTGGTCCGTGTCCGACGACGCCATCCGGTCGCGCATCCGCCTCGATCATGCGACCTATGGCGAGATCTGGTGCCCGCACACGGCTACCGCGGCCGAGGTTTATGCCTCGCTGCCGGAGGCCGACAAGCTCGCGCACCACTGGGTGCTGGTCGCCACTGCGCACCCGGCCAAGTTCCGGGAGATCGTGGAACCGCTGGTGGGACCGGTGCCCGTCCCCGAAAATCTGCAGCGTCTGTATGAACTGCCGTCCGTATTTGCCGAGATCGATGCCGATCTGAGTGACCTGCGCCATGCAACTGCAGGTTGAACGTACGCTCGAGCGGCTGGATACCCCGCAGAATCGCCTGATTCTCACCGCGGTCGCGCTGGTGTCCGTCGCTGCGCTGGGCTTCTACGTGGCACGCGCACTGCGCCGCCGTGCGGCATACAAGCGCCTGCATCTCGGCATTGTCTCCACCGGCACCGAATTCCTGCACAACGTGCTGGTGCCGGACGGCATGGGCGCATCGATGCATGTGGACTATCTGCTGCTGACCTCGCGCGGCGTGGTCGTGATCGACCTGCGTGATGTGCGCGGCAATATCTTTGGCGGTGATCAGATGACCGAGTGGACGGTCATGAGCGGCGCCACCCGCGCCACCTTCCAGAATCCACAGCATGCGTTGTATGACCGGGTGGCGGCCGTGCGCGCGCTGGCTGGCGAGCTGCCGGTGGAAGGACGTGTGCTGTTCACGCGCCGCGGCAAGTTTCCAAAGGGACTGCCACGGTGGACACTGATGGTGGACTCGCTGCGCGCCGAGTTCCCGCCAGTGGATTCGGAGGCATCGCAGAGCTGGATCGCGCGCTACAGCAAGGACTGGCAGGCCATCGCTGCTGCCGTCACGCCGAGTACGCTGCGGCTGCGCCGCGGGTTTCTGGCCGACGTGTTCTACGAAAAGTTCTAGAGGCCGGCAGCAGGCAGGGAAAAGAACGCCTGCGCCGCAGCGGTGCTGCTGGCCGCCAGCTGCTGCACGGATTCTCCCCTGGCATGCGCAACGGTTGCGGCCACCTCGGTCAGGAACGCCGGCTCGTTGCGCCTGCCCGGCCGCGGCCTGAGACTGCGCGGCAACAGATACGGCGCATCGGTTTCGATCATGAGTTGCGACGCGGGAATCCGCGCCATCATCTGCACGAGGTGCAGGCCCCGTCGCTCGTCGCAGATCCAGCCTGTGATGCCGATGGCGAGGTTGAGCGCCAGGTAGTCGTCCAGCTCGTTGGCATGGCCAGTGAAGCAATGGGCGATGGCACCGGACAGGCTGCTGCGATACTCACGCAGGATGGCGATGAAATCGGCATGCGCATCGCGCTGATGCAGAAACACCGGTTTGCGGGTGGTCGCCGCCAGTTCGAGCTGCGCCCGAAAGGCCTGCAGCTGCGCTTCGCGCGGCGAGAAATTGCGGTAATAGTCGAGTCCGCATTCGCCGATGGCCACGACGCCCGGATGGCCGGCCAGCAATCGCAGCTCGTCGAGCAGTGCCGGCGTGAGATCCGAGGCGTGGTGCGGATGCAGCCCGGCCGTGGCAAACAACCTCGCGGGATGCTCGTCATGCAGCGCCAGTGCCGCCCGCGTCGCCGCGACGCTGGTGCCCGTGACGACCATGCGGTGCACCCCGGCGTGCGCAGCGCGTCGCAATACCTGCGGCAGGTCTTCGGCAAAGCTCTCATGCGTGAGATTGGCGCCGATGTCGATCAGATCAGGTGGGGTGGCTGCTATCATCGAAGCCGTGAGGATATCCGACAACAGGGCCGTCGCACCGCAGTTGCCGCTATGGGCGGAGCCACCACAACAGCCGGTTGCGCGACTGCGTTTCAGCCAGCGCGCACGGCGCGTGGCGGTGCGCATCAGTTCCAGCGGTGCGGTCGAACTGGTGGTGCCGCGCGGCGTCTCCGAACGCCACGCCCGCGCATTTCTCGAGAGTCGGCTGGAATGGGTGCGGCATCATGTGGAGCGTCGCCGCGCCAGCACGCCGCCCGATGCACCCTTTCCGCCGCCTGCAATCGACCTGCAGATGCTGGGGGAAGCATGGCGCGTGTTCCAGGCCGGGGGCACGGGCGCCATACGGGTCCGTGAAGTGGGCACCGTGCTCGAACTGCGCGGCACCGGCACGCGCGCGCAGCAACTGCGTGCCTTGCAGCGCTGGCTGGTGCGCCGTGCCGAACGCGCGCTGCAACCCCTGCTCGAGGAACTGGCGCGGCAGCATGGTTTCAGCTTCGCGACCATGCGCGTCCGCTGCCAGCGCACGCGCTGGGGCAGTTGTTCGTCACGCGGCCTGATTTCCCTGAACCTGTCGCTGCTGTTCCAGCCAATGGAGGTGGCGCGCTATCTGCTCTGCCATGAGCTGGCCCACACCCGCCACATGAATCATTCAGCCAGGTTCTGGCGCTGCGTGGAAGAGTGCGAGCCGCGCTATCGCGAGCTCGATGCGGCCTTGGTCGAAGGCTGGCGCAACGTGCCGGGCTGGCTGCGCGAGGAACGCGCATGAGCCACGAAGAGCTACCGGCCTCCGGGCGGATAGATCTCACTGGCGAGGCGGTGCACTGGGATCTGGGCAAGTCCCAGTCCTACGAGGGCTATCTGCAGCTGGCGCAGTTGCTTGGTGCGCAGAAACCGGTGTCCGACGCGCACGATGAAACCATGTTCATCATCGTCCACCAGGTGTCCGAATTGTGGATCCACCTGTTCCTGCACGAGCTCGCGTTCGTGCAGCGCTGCGTGGTGCGCGACGATCTCGATCCGAGCTTCAAGGCGCTGCAGCGCATCGCCAAGGTGCAGGCGCAGCTGTTCGGTGTCTGGGAAGTGCTCGCCACGATGACGCCCTCCGACTACACCGCGTTTCGAAATTCCCTCGGCCGTTCCTCCGGTTTCCAGTCCGTGCAATACCGCCTGCTGGAATTCGGCCTGGGCAACAAGAACGCGGAAGTCATCCGCGTGCACGAGCGCAATCCGGAAGACCACGCGCGCCTGAAGCGCGCGCTGCATGCACCCAGCCTGTATGACGAAGTGTTGCGACTGCTCAGCCGCCGCGGCTACGGCGTGCCGCCCGAACTGCTCGATCGTGATTTCTCGGAGAGCTATGTGCTCAGCAAGGCCGTCACCGGCGCCTGGCTGGGTGTGTATCACAACGCCGAAAAGGACTGGGATCTGTACGAGCTGGCGGAAGGTCTGATCGATCTGGATCATCGCTTCCAGCTGTGGCGTTTCCAGCACATGAAGACCGTGGAGCGCATCATCGGCCACAAGCCGGGCACCGGTGGCACCGGTGGCGTCTCCTACCTGGCGAAGGCGCTCGAGCTCAGGTTCTTCCCGGAACTCTGGCAGGCCAGAACTTCGCTCTGAGGCGCCAGGCCATCAGCACCGCAAAGATGCCGATATAGAGCAGCGGCTCGCGGATGTCCTTCTTCACCTGCCA